>NZ_JBGNYC010000027.1:0-62601 GCF_051844275.1 Cellulosimicrobium sp. CpK407 | reverse complement strand
GCCTCCGACCTCGTTCCCGAGGCCCTCGCGCGGGGCGCTTCCTTCGTTCTGAATCCTACCAGACCCGGCCGTTCGTCCCGGACCGGTGAAAACCGGATTTCCGTTCAGAAATGTACCTGATCCAGACACCCTCACCGTACTCACGGCGCAGCACTGTGCTCCGAGAATCTGGTGGGAGTTTCACCCGGGGGACCAGCCACTTCGCATCTGCTCCGAGGAGCTGTGCCGTGGTGTCTGTTCCTCCCTGCCGGGCGACCTCGAGAACATTACGGGGTCCGGAGGCAGGAGGTCAACTCGCGCCGTGGTGACCCGGACCACTCTCCTCCGGGGCGCCACGCCCGGCGAGCACCGCCCCTCACGCAGGACGTTGCCGTGGGCCCGCTGCGTCCGTCCCCGCGGGATCGGCCGCGGCCGTCGCCCGCGCCGCGAGGCGGGTCATCGCCGTGCGCAGCTCGTCCGGCCCGACCACGGTGAAGGGGGCGTCGAAGATCCCGAACCAGGCGGCGAGCCCGCCCCACGACCAGGATCCCGCCGTCAGCCGGCACCGCCCCTCGCCCACGGCCTCGACGAGTGCGCCCGTTCCGGCCCATGCCGCCACGACGGCGGCGTCCAGCTCGATCTCGACCGTCCCCCGCACGGGCGTCACGGGCTGCGTGAACCTCTCGGCGATGAACGTCGCCACGTCCGGGGCGGGCAGCGCCCGCCGCTCGAAGCGCGCTCCGGCGCCCTCGCGCGGCGCCATCCGGTCGATCCGGAAGGTTCGCCAGTCGTCCCGGTCGAGGTCCCACGCGACGAGGTACCACCGCCCGCCCCACGTGACGACGTGGTGCGGCTCCACCCGGCGCGGCGCACGGAACCCCTCCCCCTCCTCCTGGCCCGGAGCGCGGAGCACCTCGCCCGTCCCGCCGTCGTAGTCGAACCGCAGCACGCGGCGTTCGGCGGCCGCCGAGCCGACGGCCACGAGCACGTCGGCGCTGACCGCGGGCAGGGCCCGCTCCCTCCGGCCGGGCACCGCCGTCACCTCCAACGCGTCGATGCGCGTGCGCAGGCGCGCGGGCATGACCTGACGGATCGTCGCGAGCGCGCGTGCTGCGGCGTCCTCGACTCCGGGGAGCGTCCCGGTACGCAGTGCGATCGCGACGGCGACCGCCTGCTCGTCGTCGAACAGGAGGGGCGGCACGTCCGCCCCGGCATCGAGCCGGTACCCGCCGTCGGGCCCCTTCGTCGCGCGGACCGGGTAGCCGAGCTCGCGCAGCCGGTCGACGTCGCGCCGCACGGTGCGCGGGCTTACCTCCAGCCGCTCGGCGAGCGCGGACCCGGGCCAGTCCCGGCGCGCCTGGAGCAGCGAGAGCAGTCGGAGCAGTCGTCCAGAGGTCTCGAGCATGACCCCAGGGTGCCAGGAGTAGAGGACCGAATCTGGCCTCTACTCCTGGCACCGTCGGTCTCGACGCACGAAGCACACCCAGGAGGAGCCACCGTGATCCGCACCAGAGCACTGACCAAGGACTTCGCCGTCGGGCGCGACGCGAGCGCCACGGTGCACGCCGTCCGCGGCATCGACCTCGACGTCGCACCCGGCGAGCTCGTCGCCGTCCTCGGCCCCAACGGCGCCGGCAAGACGACCACGCTCCGCATGCTCACCACGCTCATCCGTCCCACGTCGGGCACCGCGACCGTCGCGGGCCACGACGTCGTCGCCGAGCCCGACGCCGTCCGCCACCGCATCGGCTACGTCGGGCAGGGCAACGGCGCCGGTCACGCGCAGCGCGCCGTCGACGAGCTCACCAGCCAGGGCCGCATCCACGGCCTCGACCGACGTACCGCCCGACGCCGCGCCGACGAGCTCCTCGACTCGCTCGAGCTCGGGTCCTACGGCGCGCGCAAGGTCTCCGACCTCTCCGGCGGGCAGCGTCGCCGGCTCGACGTCGCCATGGGCCTCGTGCACGCGCCGTCGCTGCTGTTCCTCGACGAGCCGTCGACCGGCCTCGACCCGCACAACCGCGCGAACCTGTGGGAGCACGTGCTGCGCATGCGCGACGACGCCCTCGCGTCGACGGGCGAGCCCATGACGATCGTCCTCACCACGCACTACCTCGACGAGGCCGACACCATGGCCGAGCGCGTCGTCGTCGTCGACCACGGTCAGGTCATCGCCGACGACACCGCCGAGAACCTCAAGGCCGACCTTGCCGGGGACCGCGTCGTCGTGACGCTCGCGCCCACGCAGGGCCCGCTGCACGACGACGCGGCGCGCCTCCTCGCGCTCGCCCGCCGCGTCGAGGGCTTCCGCGAGGCGACCCGCACGCCCGACGGCACCCCCGCCGTCGGGCACGACGCCGCACCCTCGCTCGAGGTGCGGGCCGAACGCGGCGACGCGTACCTCCCCCGGCTGCTGCGCGCCGCCGACGCGGACGGCATCGCCGTCGAGACCGCGCTGGTGCACCGCCCCACGCTCGACGACGTCTTCCTCGCCCTGACGGGCCGCAGCCTGCGCGAGGCCGGCGCCGCGACCCCGACCGACACCCCCGCCGAGGGCACCCGCCCCACCGAGAGGACCGCAGCATGAGCACCGTCGACATCGCCCCCACCAGCATCGCCCCGCACCCGGCCCCGGCACGTCCGCGCGCACGTCGCGGGCTCGCCGCGTTCGCGCGCGACACCCGGATCGTGCTCGTCCGCGAGCTGCGGCCCGTGCTGCACGACCCGTTCTCCGTGCTGTTCGGGCTCGTCCAGCCGATCGTCTTCCTCGCGCTGTTCGGCCCCCTGCTCGTCGGGTCGCTCGGCGGCACGACGACCGGGCAGGAGGTCCTGGGCGGCAACGTCTGGCAGTGGTTCGTCCCGTCCATCCTCGTGATGACCACGCTCTTCGGGACCACCACGACCGGCGCGAACCTGCTCGTCGAGCTCCAGACCGGCGCGCACGAGCGCATGCTCGTCGCCCCGCTCTCGCGCGCCTCGCTGCTCGTGGGCCGCGCGCTCAAGGAGATGGTCCCGATCGTCGCGCAGTCGGTCGTCGTCGTGCTCGTCATGCTCCCGTTCGGGTTCGAGCTCCACCCCGCCGGGGCCGTCGTCGGGCTCGCGCTCCTCGCCGTCTTCGGCGTCGGGATCGGGTCCCTCAGCTATGCGCTCGCGCTCGCGGTGCGCAAGCAGGACTGGATGTTCTGGGTCGTGCAGCAGACGCTGATCTTCCCGCTCATGATCCTGTCCGGCATGCTCCTGCCGCTCGAGACCGGGCCGCGGTGGATGCAGGTGGCGTCCGACGTCAACCCGCTCCGGTACGTCGTCGACGCCGAGCGCGCGCTGTTCGCCGGCGACCTCACGGCCTCGGCCGTCGCGTGGGGCTGGGTCGCCGCCGTCGTGACGGCCGCCGTCGGGCTCGCGGTCGGGATCCGCACCATGGTGCGCTCGACCGACTGAGCGCGGCCTCCTCGCGTCGGGCCCGGGCCGGCTCCACGGCCCGGGCCGCCGTCCTGCCCGGGCTCGTCAGCCCGAACGGTGGGTCAGGCGTGGTGCTGGCGGAAGGCGTCGGTGAGGGTGGGGCCGTCGTCGCCGCCGAGGCGCCAGACGCTCCAGCCGTCGGCGGTGTGGGTGCCCGACACGGCGACGGCGGCGAGGTCGGGGTGGCGGTAGCGCGCGCCGTCGGAGAGCTCGATGAAGCCGTCGGGCTGGAGGACCGCCTCGAAGCGCTGGCCGCGCCGCGGCCGGGACCACACGAGCTCGCGGGGCGTGCCGAACGCGCGGGCGAGCGCGACGAGGTCGGGGTCGTCGTCGGGGCCGAGCGGCACGTCCGCGGGGGGCGGGGGCGGCACGGGGACGACGTCCCGGCTCGCGGACGCGTGCGGGGGTGCCGGGTCGAGGTCGACCGGCGGGTGGTACGACAGCGGGTCGTACGGCTGCTCGCGCGACGGGCTCCGCTGCTCGCCGTACTCGTGGGTGAGGTACGACTCGCGCGTCCGGATGGACTCGCGGGTCCGGATGGACTCGCGCGTGAGGATCGAGGTGCGCGGGGTGGGCGTCTCGTCGCCGGCCTCGACGGGCCGGCGGTCGGCCCAGCCGGTGGACGCGGGCTCGGGCACGGCCCGCGCGGTGAGCGGGTCGTCGAGGGGCACGAAGTCCAGGACCGGGGGCTCGGCGTGCGACGGCGCCGAGGGCGCGGCGACCGGGGCCAGCGGGCCGGTCTCGTCGGCCGCGGTGGGTGCGATCCCGGGGAGGGCGCGCGGCTCGAGCTCGGCGGCACGACGGCGCTCGGCCCGGGACTGCGCGGCCTGCCGCGTCACCACGGGAAACTTGCCGGTCAGGGCTCGGCCCACGGCGACGCCGTCCGCGAAGTCGGATCCGGGGGCCACGGCGCGGCCCCGGCGGGGCTCGGGTGCCGCGGGTGGTGCGGGGTTGTCGCGCGTCATCGCGAGCGGGGACACGTCGACGAAGCGGCGGCCGTCGGCGCCCTGCACGACGCCGAGGCGCAGGACCGCGACCGGGGAGCCGGGCTGGCGGAGGAAGTCGAGCGCGTCCTGGATGCCCGGTGCGGCGCTCGAGCAGATGACGATGAGCCGGGCACCGGTCGCGCGGGCGGTCGCCTGCGAGCGCGTGAGGGGGACGTTGTCGTAGAACGCCGCGACGTCCTGCTGGAACCGCGACGCGCCGCCGCTGTAGCGGGCGGCGAGCTCGGCGCGCGTGAGACGCCCGGCCCGGCCGGCGTGGTTGAGCGCCGCGGTGAGGGCCTCCTCCGTGAGCTCCGCGGTGACCTCGATGACGACCGGGAGCCCTGCGGCGTCGAGCGCGAGCAGGTGGGGCTCGTCGTCGGACGTGCCCTGCGCGACGGGGAAGATCTGCTCGCCCAGCAGCCCCTCGATGTTGCCGTCCACGACACGCTGCGCGTCCGTCCCGAAGGCACCTGCCGGCTGGGGCGGCTGGACCAGTACGGGACGCTCGGCGTCCACCTCGAAGAGGGGCATCGGGGGATCTCCTGCTGCAGCGGGACGCGACCTGGGCGGGGGCGTTTGCGCCATAGCCTACGTCGCCGGTCAAGTCCCTCGAACCGGTCGAACCGCCCCCGCGCGACCGTGCAGGTCAGGCGTGCCCGGTCTCCTCGGACTCCACGGCGAGGCGCTCCTCGACCCGTTCGACCTTCCCCGTGAGCTCCCCGGTACGACCGGACCGGATGTCCGCCTTGATGACGAGCGAGACGCGGTGCCCGCCCGCGCCCACGGCCTCCGTGGCGCGCTGGATCACGGGCATGACGGCGTCCCAGTCGCCCTCGATCTCGGTGAACATCGCGGTGGTGCGGTTGGGCAGGCCCGACTCGCGGACGATGCGGACGGCCTCGGCGACGGAGTCCGCGACGGACTCGCCGGCACCGAGCGGGGCGACGGAGAAGGCGAAGACGGCCATGAGCCCATCGTGGCACGGGTCCGGCGCACGAACCGCCGGGACCCCGACGCCCCGACGTAGGCTCGTCGTCGTGACAGCAGAACACCGCACCGACCGCGTGACCGTGCTCGCGGGCGGGGTCGGCGGGGCACGCCTCGCGCACGGCCTGGACCTCGCCGGGGCCGACCTCACGGTCGTCGTCAACGTGGCGGACGACGTCGAGCTGCACGGGCTGTGGATCTCGCCCGACCTCGACACCGTGACGTACACGCTCGCCGGGCTCGCGGACGAGGAGCGCGGCTGGGGCGTCGTCGGCGAGACGTACGCGGCGCTGGAGGCGATGGGCCGGCTCGGCGAGGACACGTGGTTCACGCTCGGGGACCGCGACCTCGCGACGCACGTGGTCCGGACGGCCGGGCTGCGCGCGGGGTCGACCCTGACCGAGGTGACCGCGCGGCTCACGACGGCGCTCGGCGTCCGGGCGAGCGTCCTGCCCGTGAGCGACGACCGCGTCGCGACGCTCGTCGACACGCCCGCGGGCCGGCTCGGGTTCCAGGAGTACTTCGTGGGGCGCCGGCACGCGGACGACGTCCTGGGCCTCGTCTACGACGGGATCGACGCCGCGCGCCCCGCGCCCGGCGTGCTCGACGCGGTGACCGACGCCGACGTGGTCGTGGTCGCGCCGTCGAACCCGTTCCTGTCGGTCGAGCCGGTGCTCGCGGTCGCGGGTGTGCGGGAGGCGCTGGCCGGGACGTCCGCGCGCCGCGTCGCGGTGAGCCCGATCGTCGGCGGCCGCGCGATCAAGGGGCCCGCGGCGCAGATCCTCACGACGCTCGGGCACGAGGTCTCCGCGCTCGGCGTCGCGCGCCTGTATGCCGGGCTCGTCGACGTCATGGTGATCGACGACCACGACGCCCACCTCGCGGACGCCGTGCGGGGCCTCGAGATGGACGTCGTGGTCACGGACACCGTCATGGGCGGCGCCGCGGGCCGCGAGCGCCTCGCGCGCACGCTCCTCGCGTCGGCGGGTGCCGCGCGTGGGTGACCTCGTGGTGCCCGACGGCGCTGCTCGTCCCGGTGGGCCCGACCGCCCGGGGCGCGTGGTCGCCGTCGTGCCGCTGCGCGACGGGTCGTCGGGGAAGTCGCGGCTCGCGCACGTCCTCGACCCCGCGGCGCGCAGCCGGCTGATCGCCGTGCTCGCGCGGCACGTCGTGGGGACGCTGCTCGCGAGCGACGGCGTCGAGCGCGTGGTCGTGGTGACGTCGGACCCGCGGTTCACGTGGCGGGCGCTGCGCGACGTCGTGGTGGACGAGTCCGCCGGCGCTGCGGACGCGGCCGCGTCGGACGGTCTCCTGCTGACCGACGACGCCGACCGGCTGCGCATCGTGCTGCAGCCCGCGGACCGGCCGGGGCTGGACGCGGCGGTCGACCTCGGCCGGGAGATCGCGGCGCGTGACGAGTCCCCGGAGGGTCCGGTGCGGCTCCTCGTCGCGCACGCCGACCTCCCCGCGCTCACGCCCGCCGACGTGGCGGCGCTGCTCGCCGAGGACGCGCCCGTCGTCGTCGCGACGGACCGCGGGGGCACGGGCACGAACCTCCTCGTCCTCGACCCCCCGGCTTCCGCGCCGACGACCACGGGGTCGCTGTCGGAAACCGGCTCAGAACGACGGGAACCTCGTGCTCGGCGAGGCAGCGGTCCCGTCGGCGACGGGTTTCGGTTTCGGTTCGGGGCGGGCAGCCGTGCGGCCCACGTCGCGGAGGCCGCGCGGCTCGGGCTGCGGGCCGTCGTCGTGCAGCGGCCCGGGACCGCGGTCGACCTCGACACCGTCGAGGACTGGGACGAGCTGCCCGCGGACGCGCGCGCCGTCGTCGGGCTGCACGTCCCGGCGCTGCGCGACCGCGACGCCTGACGTCGCCGCGCCACGGCTCCGCGCCCACGGGCCGGGCCGTGCGCCGGCTCCAGGATCCGGCTACGAGAGCCAGACGCCGGGCTCCTCGACGGGTGCGACGAGACCGACGCGCACGTCGGCGAGCAGCCGCTGCCACGCGCCCTCGTCGAGCGGCCCGGCGCAGTCGAGCGCGAGCACGACGGACTGGGTCGACGCGCCGCCGTCGAACGTCGGCACGCTCACGACGCGCGCCGCACCGCGGACCGGGACCTCGCCGCGCGGCGTGCCCACGGCCCAGTCCTGGGCGACCGCGTTCACGCCCTGCACCGCCACGCCGTCGGACGTGAGCGGGAGCAGGACCTCACGCGTCGCACCCGGGTCGCCCCGGTCCGCGACGACGGTCTCGGTGAGCAGGGCGTCGGACGCCTCCCGGGCGCCTGCTCCCGGCGCCTCAGGGTCGCTCGCGCCGCGCCACGACAGCACGCACGCGCCGCTCGACCCGACGACCTGCCACCCGGCGCGCGCGACGAGCGGCGGTGCGGACGCGGCCCCGCCCAGGATCGTGACCTCGGGGGCCCGGCGCGTCCGCGGGGTCGGGCAGCAGGTCGGACGGGCCGCCGGTCGTCGCGTCCGGATCCCCCGGTGCGGTCTCGGTCGTCGGCGCCGGGGACGTGGGGTCGCCGGCGTCCGGACCGGGCGCGTCCGCGGTGCCCGACGTCGTCGGGCCGCCGGTCGGGCCGGGCGACGGTCCGCCGGTGCAGGCGGTCGTCCCGAGGACGGCGAGCACGGCCGACGTCGCGAGCACCGCCGCGCGGGCGGGCGGGCGCCTCACGATCGGCCTCCCCAGCGGCCGCGGTGCACGACGTCGTCGAGCGGCTTGCGCTCGCGACGTCGCGGCGAGCCCGTGGTCGCCCGGTCGGCGGGGTGCCCGACGGCGACGACCCCGGTCGGGGCGTACGCGTCGGGGATGTCGAAGGCCGCGCGCAGCCGCCCGACCTCGCCCGGCGCGACGCCGAAGAAGCACGCGCCGAGCCCCTCGTCGACGGCGGTCTGGAGCATGAGCAGCGCCGCCATCCCGGCGTCGACGTGCCAGTAGGGGACGGCCCAGCGGTTCTCGTCGCGGTCCGCCCAGCCCTTGTCGTCCTCGGCGTACCGGTCGAGGTAGACGTCCTTCGACGTGAGGACCACGACGAGCACGGGCGCGGTGCGCATCCCGGCGAGCCACGCGCTCATGCTCCGCTCGGGCCGCTCGGGTGAGGTCGCGGCCCAGAAGCGCGCGACGTCGTCGGGCTCGGTGAGCACGAGGAACGACCACCCCTGCGCGAACCCCGCGCTCGGCGCGCGGACGGCGTTGTGCACGAGGCGGTCGACGGCGTCCGGCGCGACGGGCTCGTCGGTGAACCGGCGCACCATGCGTCGGCGTCGCACGACGTCCTGGAACTCCACGTGGCCCCCTCGGCACGGTCCGGGAACAGGTCCCCGCACCCTATCCGGCGACGCCCCACGACGTCCGCAGCCCGGCCGCGCGCTCGCGCCACACGTCGTCGGGGAAGGCCGCCTCGCGCGCGACGGTCGAGCCGAACGCGGTCGGCGCGTCCGCGAGCGCGCGCAGGCGGACGTCCCGGAGGTCGCGCCAGTCGTCCGCCCGGACGCGCGCGACGGTGGTGGTGAGCACCCGCCCACGGTGGCAGCCCGGCCCGACGCCGTGGCGCCGGGCCGGGCGAGCACGCGGGCTCAGGCGGCGTCGAGCCGCGCGCGCAGCTCCGGGTCGAGCTCGAGGTCGGCCGCGCCGAGGAGCTCGTCGAGCTGCTCGATCGTGCTGGGCCCGACGAGCGGGATCACCGGGTGCTCGCCCCCGAGGAGCCACGCGAGCGCGACCTGGTTGGGCGTCGCGCCGAGCTCGCCCGCGACCTCGTGCAGGAGGCGGATGCGCTCGCGCGTGGTCGGGTGGTCGAACCCGTCCCACAGCGGCTTGTCCCGGCGCACGTACGCGCCCTGGAGGATCGGCGAGTAGGCGGTGACGGCGAGCGGCGGGCGCCCGTCGACCCCCGTGGACGCCGCGTAGTCGAGCAGCTCGTACGAGGCCCAGTTGTGCCGGCCGACCTCCGGCGTCGGGTAGGCGTACGTGTAGTTCTGCTGGACGAGCCCGTAGGGCGCGACGCCCTGGCGCAGCGCCTCCTCCCGCGCCTCGACGACGCGCCACAGCGCGACGTTCGAGATGCCGGTGATGCCCACGACGCCCTCGGCCTGGAGCTTGCCGAAGGCACCGACGGTCTCGGCGAGCGGCGTCTCGTGGTCGTCGACGTGCCCGTACAGCACGTCCAGGTGGTCGACGCCGAGGTGCCGCAGGCTCTCGTGCGCCTCGTAGCCGACGACGTCGGCGCCGAGGCCCTGGAAGTTCGTCGGCGGCGTGTTCGACAGCGGGAGGGACCTGTCCTTCTGCGCCGCGCCGAGCTTCGTCGCGATGCGGACCTGGTCGCGCACGCCGCGGCTCGCGAGCCAGCGGCCGAGGAGGTCCTCGCTGTCGCGGCCGTGCCCCCCGGCCCAGAGGCTGTAGTTGTTCGCCGTGTCGAGGAACGTGCCGCCCGCCTCGACGAAGCGGTCGAGGATCGCGAACGACGTGTCCTCGTCGACGAGCGTGCCCATGTTCATCGTGCCGAGGCACAGGGTCGACACGTCGAAGGAGGTGCGCCCGTCGCCGATGGTGCGGTACCGCATGGTGGTCTCCCGAGGTTCGTGGTGGACCCGCGTGGTCCGTGGTGGACCCGTGGTCCTGATGACGTGCTCCACGCTACGGAGCGATCGGCACGGGTGTACGGTCCGATTCCATGAGTGTCGACCAGACCAATCCTGCTTCACCGCCGGGCCCGACGGCGGCGCTCGCCTGGGAGGCGCTGCTCGACCTGGGGACGGGGCCGGGGTCGCGCGTCGAGCGGCTCGAGCGCGCGGTCCGCGACGCCGTGCACACCGGCCGTGTCCCGGTCGGGGCGGCGCTGCCGCCGAGCCGCCAGCTCGCCGAGTCGCTCGGGGTGTCGCGGTGGGTCGTCACGGAGGCGTACGGCCAGCTCGTCGCCGAGGGCTTCCTCGAGGCGCGCACCGGCTCCGCGACCCGCGTCTCCGCCGCAGCCGGCGCCCGATCGACGAGCCCGAGGGGAACGAGTGCGCTGGGCGAGCGGCCCACGAGCCCGGCGGGAACGACGGCGCGCGCGGGTCGTGGCGGGCCTGGCGGGAGCCGCGAGGACCGAGCGGCGGATGGTAGTCCCGCGCGCGCCGTCGTGGACGCCGGGCGGACCGACACCGGCAGGACCCACGCCGCGCGCGCCCGGTTCGACCTAGCGCCCGGCGTACCCGACCTGCGCCACGTCCCGCGCGACGCGTGGCTGCGGGCGGCGCGCGACGCGCTCGGTTCCTCGACCGGTACCGCGTCGAACGACGACCTCGGCCAGCCCGCCCCTGCCGGGCACCCGCACGCGCGCGCCGTCGTCGCCGGCCACCTGCGCCGGGCGCGCGTCGTCTCCGGGCCGGACGACGCCGTCGTGCTCACGCGCGGCGCGACCGACGGGATGGCGCGCGTCGCCGCCGCGCTCGTCGAGGCGGGCCACACGCACGTCCTGGTGGAGGACCCGAGCTGGTCGGTCCTGCGCGACGTCGCGGCACGGGCCGGTCTCACCCCCGTCCCGGTCCCCGTGGACGACGCGGGCGCGGACGTCGACGCGCTCGTCGCGGCGTCGCGACGGACCGGGGCGCGCGCGGCGCTGCTCACGCCCGCGCACCAGTTCCCCACCGGCTCCGCGCTCGCGCCCGAGCGGCGCGAGGCGGTGCTCACGTGGGCCCGCACCGTCGACGCCCTCGTGATCGAGGACGACTACGACGCCGAGTTCCGCTACGACCGCCGGCCCGTCGCCGCGCTCCAGCAGCTCGACCCCGACCGCGTCGTGCTGCTCGGCTCGGTGAGCAAGACGATGAGCCCCGCGTTCGGCGTCGGTTGGATGGTCGTGCCCGCCCGCTGGCGCGAGTCCGTCGCGCGCGCGGCCGCGCCGCACGGCCCGACGGCGGCCCCGTCCACGGTCGACCAGCTCACGTTCGCGCGCCTCGTCGCGTCCGGCGGCTACGACCGGCACCTGCGCGCCGCGCGCGGGCGCTACCGCCGCCGTCGCGACGCCGTGCTCGACGCCCTCGCCCGGGAGCTGCCCGGCGCCGCGGTGAGCGGCATCGCGGCGGGGATGCACGCGCTGCTCTCCCTGCCGGGCTCGCCGGACGACCCCGCGCCCGACGCCGCTCACGTCGTGCGCGAGGCCGCGCGGCGCGAGGTGACCGTCGTCGACCTGCGCCGCTACCAGGTGCGCCCCGCCGAGCGGTCGACGACCCTCGTGCTCGGGTACGGCAACCTCGCCGACGCCCGCGTCGACGAAGCCGTCTCCCGGCTCGCCGACGCGGTGCGTGCCGCTACTCGTCGTGGGACAGGAGGCTGAACTCGGCGAGCAGCTCGCCGATCTCGGTGGCGTCGACCTTCTTCTGGAGCCGGTCGCGCAGGATCCGCGGCCCGGGGAGGTCGAGCTCCTCGCCGTCGCGCAGGGCGCTCACCGCGGCGAGCAGCTTGCGGACGTCGTACGTGCTGTTGAACACCTCGGGCACGCCGCGCTCCAGGTCGAGCAGCTGGTAGGCCGCCTCCATGCCGGTGCGCACGGAGTACTCGGTGGTGAAGATCGTGTCCCGCGTCGTCTCGGCGAACTGGCCGATGAACGCGAAGTTGCGTGCGCCGTCGGGCACGACCTGGGGCCGGTCGCCCGCGTGCCGGGGCATGAAGAACGCCGTGACGTACGGCATCATCACGGGCACGCAGCTCGCGGCCTCGGCGGCGAGGGTCGGGATGTCGGCCTCGGGGACGCCGAGGTGGTACAGCCACTCCTGCGTGATCTCCTCGCCCGTGCAGTCCTGGAGCGGCTTCTTCACGTAGTCGCCCGGCGTCTCGACGAACAGCCCGTAGACCCACACGACGATCTCGTCCGGCGACTGCGCCTTGAAGTGCGGCTGCCGATTGACGGTCCAGCTCATGAGCCAGGCCGAGTCGCGCGCGGTGACGATGCCGCCCGTGACGACCTTCCCGCTGAACGGGTCGCGCCGGCAGATGCGCTCGATGTGCTCGGGGATGCGCCGGTCGAGGGTCGTGACCGTGGCGGACTGCCACTTGGTGCGCGGGATGTCGGTGCTGAACACGTCGGGCCGGCCGAACGACGGGTCCTTGGCCGCGATGCGCCGCCACAGGTCCCACGCGGGCGCGGGCCCCGTGTCGAGGCGCGCGGGCGTGTGCTGGTCGCCGTTGTCGGAGTTCTCCGTGAGCGAGCCGATGGTCACGATGACGAGGTCGTCCTCCCCGAGGTCGATCGTCTGCTCGACGGCCGCCCCGCCGGGCTCGTGGGCCGCCGCGTGGTCCAGCAGGTGCAGCCGCGTGGCGACCTTGCGGCCCGGGGCGAGCTCGAAGTCGACGTCGGTGACCTCGACGTGGAACCGGAAGGTGACACCCTGGTCCATGAGCCAGCGCGTGAGCGGCAGCACCATCGACTCGTACTGGTTGTACTTGGTGAACTTGAGCGCCGAGAGGTCGGGCAGGCCGCCGACGTGGTGGATGAACCGGTGCAGGTACAGCTTGAACTCGAGCGCGCTGTGCCATTCCTGGAACGCGAACATCGTGCGCCAGTAGAGCCAGAACTGGCTGTCGAGGAAGTGCCGCGACATGACCTCCTCGATCGACTTCCCCTCCATGTCCTCGCGGCGCGCGAGGAAGATCTTCGTGATCTCCTTCTGCGCCTTCTCGTCGAGGCGGAACAGGTTGTCGAAGTGCGCGTCCTTGCCGCGGTCCTCCGTGACGCGCTGGAGCGAAAAGTTCGGGTCGTCCTTGTTGAGCCAGTAGAACTCGTCGAGGACCGACACTCCCTCGGTCTCGATCGACGGCACGGAGCGGAACAGGTCCCACAGACACTCCATGTGGTCCTCGAGCTCGCGCCCGCCGCGGATCACGAACCCGCGCCGCGGCTCCTTGATGCCGTCGAGCGCACCACCGGGGAGCCTGAGCCGCTCGTAGACGGTGATCTTCTCCCCCGGGACCTGGCCGTCGCGGACGAGGAAGCCCGCCGCGGAGAGCGACGCGAGGCCCGCTCCCACCAGGTGCACGGACCCGAGCCGGTCCGTCCGCTCCGGCTTGCGCGGCCGCGCGAACGCCTCGTAGTTGCCGCTCGAGTAGTACATGCCACTCCCTCTCACCGCTGACGACAGGAAAGAAGCGCCGCCCGCGGTGGCGCTCCCCTGCCATGCTCACGCCGGTCCCCACGGACCGCACCTCGGTGCACGAACGTGCAGCGCAGGGCAAGACCGGGCCGGGTCGGCACACGAGCAGGGCATGGAGAAGACCTCGCGCCGCCGTGCTCGGCCGTCCTGGACGACGGCGGTGCTCGCCCTGGGCGCGCTCGTCGTCGCGCCGCTCGTGACCGCGTGCGCGCCCGCGAGCGCCGAGGGGCCCGTCGCCGGGCTCCCGGAAGCACGGGACCGGTGGGCTGCGGCGGGGTACGACGACTACGCGTTCACGCTGACGTCGTCGTGCGGCGAGCGGAACCTCGTCGGGGACTTCGACGTCGAGGTCGCGGCCGGGGAGGTGGTCGCGGTCGCCGCGAGCCTCGCGCACCTGGAGATGACCCCCGAGTCGTACGTCGAGAGCGGCGGCCGCACGATCGACGGGTTCCTCGACCTCGTCGACGAGCGCCACGAGGACGTCACCGACGTCGCGTTCGACGACGAGCTGGGCTACCCGACGTCGCTCACGCTCGACCCGATGCCGCGCGCGATCGACGACGAGGAGTGCTACGCGATCACGGACGTGCACCCCGCGCGCGGCTGACGGCCGCCCGCGCGGGCGACCGAGCGCCGCCGGGCGACCTGGCCGCGCAGCGCGACGCTCAGAGCCGCTCGGCGAGCAGCTCGACGAGGGCCTTGCCCTGGACGCCGGCGAGGTCGTCGGCCTGGGTGCGGCACGAGAAGCCGTCCGCGAGGTACACGTCGCCGGGGGCGGCGTCGCGCAGCGCGGGCAGCAGCGCGTTCTCCGCGACCGCGACCGACGTCTCGTAGTGGCCCTTCTGCATGCCGAAGTTGCCCGCGAGCCCGCAGCAGCCGGCGAGGACCTTGATCGTCGCGCCCGCGTCGCGCAGCAGCCGCTCGTCCGCGGCGAACCCCATCACCGAGTGCTGGTGGCAGTGCGGCTGCACGACGGCGGTGACGTCCGACAGGTCGGGCACGCGCCACCCGGACTCGCGGCCGGGCGCGGTGTCGACCGACGTGAGGAGCTCGGCGAGCGTGCGCGTCGCGGCGGAGACCGCCCGGGCGCGCGGGTCGTCGGGGAACAGGTCCACGAGGTCGGAGCGCAGCACCGCGGTGCACGACGGCTCGAGCCCCAGGATCGGGATGCCGTTCACGGCGTACGGGCCGAGCACGGACAGCAGGTTCTCCAGGCGCTTGCGCGCGCCGTCGAGCTGGCCCGTGCTGATCCACGTGAGGCCGCAGCACGCCTGCTCGTCCGGGACGACGACGTCGTACCCGGCCGCGGTGAGCACCTTGACGGCCGCCTGCGGCACGCCCGGCGACATGTTGTCGCTGAACGAGTCGGTCCACAGCACGACCTTCGGGCGCTCGTCGCGCACGGGGTGGCCGGGCCGCTCGCCGATGCGCAGGCCGGGCACGCCCTGCGTCGCGCCGCCGCGCTTCCACCACGTGCGGAACGGCACCTCGGCGAACTCCGTCATCGAGCGGCGCGTGTCCATGCCGCCCGCCCACAGGACCACCTTCGCGAGCGGGCGGAACCCGAGCAGCTTGTTCGCCAGGCGCGGCATGCCCGTGGCGAGGCGCGCCCAGATCGGCAGCCAGCCGAGCGAGTAGTGGTCGACGGGGCGCAGCTTGCCGCGGTACGTGCGGTAGAGGACCTCGGACTTGTACTGCGCCATGTCGACGCCCGCGGGGCAGTCGCTCGAGCACGCCTTGCAGGACAGGCACAGGTCGAGCGACTCGCGCACCTCGGGTGCCGCGAGGCCGCCGACGAGCGTGCCGTTGACCGCCTCCTGGAGCACGCGGGCGCGGGCGCGCGTGACGTCCTTCTCATCCTTGGTCGCCTGGTACGACGGGCACATGAACCCGCCCGCGGCGCTGGTGTCGGCGCGGCACTTGCCGACGCCGACGCAGCGGTGCACGGCCTGCGTCATGTCGCCGTGGTCGTGCGCGAACGAGAAGCCCTGGTAGCCGGCGCGGCGCGAGATCTTCGTGGCCTTCGCGGGCGCGGCCGTGCTCGTGCCGGGCGTGCCCGGCGCGCCGACCGTCGACAGCAGCGGGTGCGCGTGCGGGCGGCGCAGGTCGTCGTCGATCGCGCTCGGGCGCACGACGACGCCCGGGTTCATGACGTCCTGCGGGTCGAACAGGGCCTTGAACCGCTCCATGAGGGCGATCGCCTCGGGGCTGTACATGACCGGCAGCAGCTCCGAGCGCGCGCGCCCGTCGCCGTGCTCTCCCGAGAGCGAGCCGCCGTACTTCGCGACGAGCTCCGCCGCCTCGAGCATGAACGTGCGCAGCACCGACCCCGACGCCTCGAGCGGGATGTCGATCCGCAGGTGCACGCAGCCGTCGCCGAAGTGCCCGTACGGCAGTCCGTCGA
Source organism: Cellulosimicrobium sp. CpK407 (assembly GCF_051844275.1). Taxonomy (NCBI): domain Bacteria; kingdom Bacillati; phylum Actinomycetota; class Actinomycetes; order Micrococcales; family Promicromonosporaceae; genus Cellulosimicrobium; species Cellulosimicrobium sp. CpK407. Next base: position 46,653 of record NZ_JBGNYC010000027.1, on the reverse strand, counting down.
CGCCGTAGCGCGCCATGAGCGCGTCGAGGTCGCGCAGGTAGTCGCCCAGCTTCTCCGGCGGGACGGCGGAGTCTTCCCACCCCGGCCACGCCTGCTCGCCCGCGGGCGTGCGCCCGGCGAGCCCCGCGCCGTCGGCCCGGATCTGCCACATCTTGGTCGCCTCGGGGCCGGCGGGCAGGATCATGGTGGCCTCGCTGCCCGACGCCGCGACGATCGCCTCCGCGTTCGTCATCGCCTCCTCGGGGGTCGCGCCCCCGACCTCGACCATGAGCCAGCCGGCGCCCGGCGGCAGCGGCGGCACGGACGCGTCGCCCTTGGCGCGGCGCACGACGTCGACGAGCCGCGCGTCGAGGCCCTCGACCGCGAGGGGGCTGAGGCCGAGGAAGGTCGGGACGTCGTCGGCCGCGGACGGCATGTCCGGGTAGCCGAGCACGACGAGCGTCGGCTTGGACGGCACCGGCACCAGGCGCACCGTGGCCTCGAGGATCGTCACGAGCGTGCCCTCGGTGCCGACGAGCGCCTTCGCGAGGTCCGACCCGTTCTCCGGCAGCAGGTGCTCCAGCGAGTAGCCCGACACCTGGCGTCCGAACCGTCCGAACTCGGTGCGGATCAGCGCGAGGTTCTCGCGGACGAGCTCCGCCAGGCCGGGGACCGCCGCGAACGTCGGGTCGCCCTTGCCCGCTGTGAAGCGGCGCCCGCGGCCGTCGACGACGTCGAGCGCGACGACGTTGTCGACCGTGCGCCCGTACGCGACGGCGTGCGGCCCGCACGCGTTGTTGCCGATCATGCCGCCGAGCGTCGCGCGGTTCTGCGTCGACGGGTCCGGGCCGAACCGCAGCCCGTGCGGCGCCGCCTCCTGCTGGAGCGTCGACATGACGACGCCCGGCTCGATGCGTGCCGTGCGCGCCTCCGGGTCGACGTCGAGCACGCGGTTCACGTGCCGCGTGAAGTCGAGGACGACGCCCGGGCCGATCGAGTTCCCCGCGACCGACGTCCCGGCCCCGCGCGCCGTGACCGGCACCTCGAGCTCGCGCAGCACGTCCAGCGCGGCGACGACGTCGTCCGCGTCCTGCGGGTACACCACGGCCTCGGGCACGACGCGGTAGTTCGACGCGTCCGTCGAGTACTCGGCCCGGCGGCGCGTGGAGGAGTCGACCCCGCCGCGCACGACCGTCCGCAGCGCCTCGGCGAGCGCCGTGCGGGCCGCGTCGGCCGCCCGTTCGGCCTCGCGGAGAGCGGCCGCGCGCTCCGCCTCCGGCGACGACGTCGCGCGGGAGCCGGACCGCCGCGAGCCGTTCCCGGGGTGCTGCGGGGCGGGGGTCGGGTTGGCGTCGATCTCAGCGGACACGTCGCGATTGTCGCACCCTCGCGCCCGAACCCCCGGAACCGTCCGCCCCCTGGCAGCCGCCCTGCCGAGGTAGGGCCCTGGTCGGTCGAGGTAGAGGCGTGGTCCGCCGACGTAGAGGCGTGGTATGCCGACGTAAGTGTCCGGTCCGCCGACAGAGACGCCTGGTCGGGCGAGACGGCGCGTGGTCACCCGTCACGTCCGGGCTACCGGCCGGCATGGGCACCTGAAGCCCGACGGCGGCCGGTCGCCCGCCACGGCGGGTCGCCGCCCGAGGTGTGCGAACGACGCCGCGGGCAGTTCGCCCAGGTGAGCGAAGACCACGGCGAGACGACGCCGGGCGGGGTGGGTGGTGGTGCCGCGTCGTGGCGGGCCTGGCGGGAGCGACGCGAGGAACGAGCGGCGCGGATGGTAGACGCGGCACCACCACCCACCCCGACCACCCAGGGCGACCACACGCCGTCGGACATGACCACGGCTCGACCTCGCCCAACCAGGGCTCTACCTCGGCCAAGCAGGGCTCTACCTCGGCGGACCGGGGCGCGGTCTCGTGGGTCAGAGGACGAGCTCTGGTTGGAGCTTCTTGATCGTCCAGACGCGCTGCTTGCGGGCGGCGATCGTCGTCAGGGCGAGGGCGGCGACCAGCACGACGACGAGGACCGTGACGTCGCGCGTCACCGTCGCCATGTTGCCGCCGTAGAGGAGCTGGCGCAGTCCCTCGACGCCGTAGGTCATGGGCAGGAACTGGTGCATCGAGCGCAGCGGCTCGGGGATCGTCTGCCACGGGAACGTGCCGCCCGCGGTGACGAGCTGGACGAGCATGAGCACGAGCCCGAGGAACTGGCCCGCGGCGCCGAGCCAGACGTTGAGCGCCTGGAGGATCGCGACGAACGTCGCGGAGACGAGCACGAGGAACAGCGCGGTCCCGACGCCGTGCACGGGGTCGATGTCGAGCGCGAACTTCGTCACGGTGAACATCGCGGCGACCTGCACGACGCCGATCGCGGCCGGAGTGAGCCAGCCGCCCAGGGCGGTGGCGAGGCCGGACCGCCCGGCGGCGAGGGCCCGCGACGACAGCGGGCGCACGAGCAGGAACAGCACGTAGGCGCCGATCCACGTCGCGAGCGACAGGAAGAACGGCGCGAGGCCGCCGCCGTACGTGCCGGCGGACGACAGCGCCTCGTTCTGCACGGAGACCGGGTTGCCGATGGTCTCGGCGGTGTCCTGACGGGTCTGCTCGTCGAGGTCCGGCACCTGGCCCAGACCCTCGGCGAGCCCGTCGCGGAGCCGGGTGACGCCGTCGACGAGCTCGCCCGACCCGTCGCGGAGCTGCGACGTGCCGTCGGCGAGCGAGGTCGCGCCGTCGGACACCTGGCGCGTGCCGTCGGCGAGCTGCGAGACGCCGTCCACGAGCTGCGGGGTCGCGGCGGCGAGCTGTCCGGTGCCGTCGGCGAGGCGGTCCGCGCCGTCGGCGGCGCTCGCGATGCCCGAGGTCAGCTGCGGCGTCGCGGCCGCGAGCCGGGCCGCGCCGTCGGACACCTGGCGCGACCCGTCCGCGAGCTGGTCGAGCTTGCCGGACGCGGCGGTCACCTGGTCGACGGCGCCCTGGACCTGCTCGCGCTGCTGGTCGAGCACGGGCGCGACCTGCGACCGCACCTGGTCGGCCGTCGCCTGGTCGATGACGCCGTCGGCGACGAGCTGGTCGAGCTGCGCGTCGACGTCGCCGCGGATCGCGTCGAGCGTCGGGAGCACCTGGCCGGCCGCGTCGGCGGCCTGCTGCCCGTACTGCGCAACCTGGGCGTTTCCGTCCGCGACCTGGGCCGCTCCGTCGGCGAGCTGGCGCGTCTGGTCGGGCAGCGACGACGTCGCACCCCGGAGCGTCCCGAGCCCGGAGGCCAGGGCGTCGGCGCCGTCGTCGAGCTGCCCGACGGCGTCCGCGAGCGTCCCGGTGCTCGCGTCGAGACGCTCGGCGCCGTCGGCGGCCTGCCCCGCGCCGTCGGCGAGGGTGTGCGCGCCGTCGTCCGCGGTGACGAGACCGTCGCGGAGCTGCGTCGCGCCGTCGAGGAGCTGGTCCGCGCCGTCGACGGCGTCGGCGAGATTGGTGTGGATGGAGGCGAAGCCGCGGAGGAACGTGTCGGCCGCCTCCGTACCCACCTGTTCCGCGATCGAGTCGCGCACCTTGCCGACGATCTGGTCCGCGATGGTGCGCGCGAGGTAGTTGTTCGCGTCGTTGGTGATGAGCGTGAGGCTCGCCTGCTGCGGCTCGAACTCGCCCGCGGACGCGAGGTCCGCGGAGAACGTGGGGCCGATGACGAGCGCGGCGTCGTACCGCCCCGACCGCACGCCGTACTCGGCGTCCACCTGGCTGGTCTCGACCCAGCCGAACCCCCCTTCGTCGAGGAGCTGGTCGGCGACGTCGCGGCCGAAGTGCCGCTCCGTCGTTGCCCCGGTCTGGGCGTCGGTGGTCGTGGTGCCCTCGTCGAGGACGACGAGGGCGGCGGGGATCTGGTCGAGCTTGTCGTACGGGTCGTGGTTCGCGAACAGGTAGAGGCCCGCGTAGAGCGTGGGGATGAGCGCCATCGCGAGGATGGCGAGGCGCGGCAGCGTGCCCGCGGCGAGGCGGCGCAGCTCGGACAGCCCGAGGCGGATCGCGGTCATCGGCCCTCCTCGGGGTCGTCCTGACGGTCGGCGGCGGCGTCGAACCCGGGGTTGTGGTCAGGTGCGGCGCCGAACCCGGGGATGTCGCCGGGTTCGGCGGGAGGGGCGATCGGGGTGGGGCGGGTGCGGAGGACGACGACGGGCGGCTCGTGGATCGAGGCGCCGCGGGCCGGGGGCAGGTCGACGCCGAGGTCGCGGGCCGACGCGCGCGTGCACTGCACGAGGACGCCGTAGCCCGCGGCGGCGAGGGACTGCGCGACCTCCCACCAGCCCGACGGCTCGCCGCCGTGTCGGTCCGGGAGGGTGAGCACGAGGAAGCGGACGTCGGGGTCCTCGGCCGCGAGCGCCGCCAGGAGCGCGGTGCGCACGACACCGGGGACCTGGTCGAGGCGCCGGGCGCGGTCGGCGGTGAGTGAGTGGTCGGCGAGCCAGCGCGTCCCGTCGGAGGGCAGCGACCGTCGCCCGGCGAGCGCGAGGCCCTCGGCGACGACGTCGGACACGGTGAGCGCGTCGTCGGGCTCGCTGATGCCGGGGACGTCGACGACGGCGGTCACGTCGCGCAGGGTGGCGGCGGCGCCACGGGTCGTACGCCCGTTGCGACGCGACGGTGTGCTCGCCGGCAGGAGCCGGACCTCGCCCGCGGACGGGTCGAACCGTCCCGTGGCGACGAGCGCGAGCGCGGTGTGCCCGTGCCCGGGCTCGCCCGCGACGAGCACGCACTCGCCCGCGGACCAGGCGAGGTCCATCGGCTCGAGCATCGGCTCGCGCCGCCCGTCGACGCGGACGTCCGTCAGCGTGATCTGCATCCCGGCTCTTCCCTCTCGTGGGTCCCCGGTCCTCCCCGAGGACGCCGTTGACTCACGGTCAACAACGCTACGCCTCTTGTTGACTCGCGGTCAACAACGGCGTACAACGGATGTCATGCCCCGCTCGACCGCCCCCTCCGTCGATCCCCCGTCCCGCGCCGACGCGGCGGGCCCGCCGCACGGCGCGCGTCGCCGTCGCGAGCCCGCCGACCGTCGTCGCGAGCTGCTCGACGCCGCTGCGCGACAGGCCGACGAGCACGGCCTGGACTCGCTGACGCCCGCGGCCGTCGCCGCGCGCGCCGGGGCGTCCAAGGCGCTCGTCTTCCACTACTTCGGCTCCACCGCCGGGTTACGCCGGGCCGTCGCGCTCGAGGCCGTGGCGGGGCTCGAGGCAGCGACCGTCGCACCGGACGATCGTCCCCTCGTGGAGCGCCCGGCGCTCGCCGTCGCGTCGTTCCTCGACGCGGTCGAGGCTCGGCGCCTCGTCTGGCAGGACCTCTGGCGGGGCGCTCTCGGCGAGGACGACGCGACGCAGGAGGCGCTCGCGCGCGTCCGCGAGGGCCTCGTCGCCCGCCTCACCTCGACGGTCTCCGCGACGACGTCCGGCTCGCCCCTCGCCTCGCCGCGCCTGCGGCTCATCGCGGCGGGCTGGGTCGCGCTCGTCGAGAACGTCACCGCCGCGTGGCTCGGGGGCGGCGACCTGTCGCGCGCGGAGATCGAACGGCTCGTCCTCGCGAGCACCGTCGTCCTCGTGCCCGAGCTCCCCGAGCCCGCGCGCGGAGCCGTCCTCGCCATCGCCCGGGCGAACTCGGGCGCGGCGGGCTAGCGTCGGGAGAGCGCCCGCCACACACGGACACAGCGCGGGGCGGACGAGTCGGGAGGCAGCGCATGCGCGTGGTGGTCGTCGGGGCGAGCGGGAACGTCGGCACGGCGGTGCTGCGTCGGCTCGCGGCCGAACCCGTCGTGACGTCCCTCGTCGCGGTCGCGCGGCGCGTGCCGCGCGCCGACGGGTCGAGCACCGTGCGCGCCCCGCACGACGCGGCGACGTGGCGGTACGCGGACGTCGCCGCCGCCGACGCGGACGAGCGGCTCGACGCCGCGCTGGCGGGAGCGGACGTCGTCGTGCACCTCGCGTGGGCGGTCCAGCCGAGCCACGACCGCGAGCGCCTGCGCCGCGTCAACGTCGAGGGCACGCGCCGCGTCGTCGAGGCGGCGCAGCGGGCCGGCGTCGCGCACCTCGTCGTCGCGTCGTCCGTCGGCGCCTACTCGCCCGCCCCCTACGCGGGCGACGCGCGCGACACGCCGGTCAACGAGGGCTGGCCCGTCGAGGGGATCCCCGGCTCGTCGTACTCCGAGGACAAGGCGGCCGTCGAGACGCTGCTCGACGACCTCGACCGCCGGAGCGGGATCGTCGTCTCGCGCGTGCGCTCGGCGCTGGTGTTCCAGCGCGACGCCGCCTCCGAGATCGCGCGGTACTTCCTCGGCCGGCTCGGCACGCGCGCGCTCCGCCGCTCCCCCCTGCCCGCCGTCCCCCTACCCGAGGGGCTGCGCCTCCAGGTGGTGCACGCCGAGGACGCGGCCGAGGCGTACGCGCGCATCGTGGTCGGCCGGCACCCCGGGCCGTTCAACGTCGCCCACCCCACGGTGCTGACGCCGCAGGACCTGGCGGACGTCGTCGCCGACGGCTCGCTGCGCACCGTCCCCTATGGGACGGCCCGGACCGCCGTCGCGGCCGCGTGGCGGGCGCGCCTGGCCCCGGTGGGCGAGGGCTGGCTCGACATGGCGATGCGCGTGCCCGTGCTCGACACGAGCCTCGCCGGGGAGCTCCTGCGGTGGCACCCGGCCCACGGCGCGCAGGACACGCTCACCGAGCTCGTCGACGGTATCCGTGACGGCGCCGGCACATCGACCCCGCCGCTCCTCCCCCGCTGAAGTCACTCGGGCTGCGCCCCGGGCGTCGCCGAGCACGACATGAGGGTCGCTATCCCACGGATAACGACCCTCATGTCGTGCTCGGCGCGCGGGCGCGCAGGCGTCAGCTCTCGAGCGTGGCGTCCAGCGTGATCGTCGGGACGCCCGCGAGCGCCTTCGACACGGGGCAGGTCGCCTTGGCCGCCTCGGCCGCCTGCTGGAACCCGGCCGCGTCGATGCCCTCGACCTCGCCGCGGACCGTGAGCGCGATCGTCGGGATCTGGAAGCCGCCGGCGGGGTCCGGCGCGAGCGTGACCTCGGCGGTCACCTCGAGCGAGACGGGCGTCGCGCCGGCCTCGCCGAGCAGCGCCGAGAACTGCATGGCGTAGCAGGACGAGTGCGCGGCGGCGATGAGCTCCTCGGGGCTCGTGACGCCGCCCGCGTCGTCCGCGGCGCGGCGCGGGAACGAGACGTCGTACGTGCCGACCTTCGAGCTCGACAGCTCGACCTGGCCCTGACCGTCCTGCAGGCCACCGTTCCAGGCGGTACGAGCGATACGCGTGGGCATGCGAGATCTCCTTCGACGTCGGGGTACCCGGGAGGGACCCGGGCTCGTCCCGACCGTAACGCCCCGACGGCCCGCCTGCCCCCGAGCGCGGCGCACGTCACAGTCCCACGAGATCGGCGGCCCCGGTCGAGATCGGCGGTCGCAGTCGAGATCGGCGGTCGCAGTCGCCGATCTCGACCGCGAGTGCCGAGGTCGCGGTGCCGCTGCACGAGCACCGCCCGAGCTCTCGGCGGCGCGCCCGTAGAGTGTGCGCCCGTGAGCGTCGAGGAGATCCTGGGGTTCGTCACGGGCGCCGCGTGCGTGTGGCTCGCGGTGCGGCAGAACGTGTGGACGTTCCCCGTCGGGCTGGCCAACAACGTGGTGTTCCTCGTGCTGTTCACCGGCGCGGGCCTGTACGCGAACGCGGGGCTGCAGGTCGTGTACCTCGTGCTCGGCGCGCTCGGCTGGTACTGGTGGCTACGTGGCGGCACCGACCGGGGACGCCTCGTGGTGCACCGGACGCCGCGCGCGGCGTGGGTGGTCGGGCTGGTCGCCGCCGCGGCGACCACGGCCGCGCTCGTCGCCGTCCTCACGACCTGGACCGACTCGGCGGTGCCGTTCTGGGACGCACTGACGACGTCGTCGAGCCTGCTCGCGCAGACGATGCTCGGGCGCAAGTGGATCGGGAACTGGTGGGTCTGGATCGCGACGGACGTCGTGCTCGTCGGGCTCTACGCGAGCCAGGGCCTGTGGCTCACCGCCGTGCTCTACGTCGGGTTCGTGGCGCTGTGCGTGCAGGGCCTGCGGGAGTGGTCGGCGGCCCGGCGCGACCCCGGCGCCGAGGCGGCCGCAGGCGTCGTCGAGCCCGGAGCCGTCGGGCCGGCCCCCGTGACCGACGACGCGGAGCCGGCCCGGTGACGCGGCTCGCCCACGGCCTCGTCATCGGCAAGTTCTACCCGCCGCACGCCGGGCACGTGCACCTCGTCCGCACCGCGCTCGCGCGCTGCGAGCGCGTCACCGTGCAGGTGCTCGCCTCGACGAGCGAGTCGATCCCCGCCGAGACCCGGGCGGCGTGGCTGCGCGCCGAGGTCCCGGGCGCCCGCGTCGTCCACGGGCTCGACGACGCCCCCGTCGACTACGCCGACCCCCACGCGTGGGACGAGCACGTGAAGGTCATGCGGTCGCTGCTCGACCCCGACGACCCGCCCGTCGACGCGGTGCTCACCTCCGACCGGTACGGCGTAGAGCTCGCGCGACGCTTCGACGCCACGTGGGTCCAGGTGGACCCGGACCGCCGCCACCTGCCCGTGTCCGGGTCCGCCGTCCGCGCCGACCCCGCGGCGCACTGGTGGGCGCTGCCCGCGCCGGTCCGGTCCTGGTACGTGCGGCGCGTCGTCGTGCTCGGCGCCGAGTCCACCGGCTCGACGACGCTCGCCGCCGACCTCGCCGCCCACCTCGGGCTCGACCCCGTGCTCGAGTTCGGGCGCGAGTGGTCCGAGGTCCGGCCCGGCGGGCTCGCCGCGCCGTGGCACACCGCCGAGTTCGACCTCGTCGCGCGCGAGCAGGCCCGGCGCGAGGACGACGCCGCCGCCGTGTCGCCCGTCCCGCTCCTCGTGTGCGACACCGACGTGCTCGCCACGACGCTCTGGCACGAGCGCTACGTGGGCCACCGCTCCCCCACCGTCGAGGCGCTCGCCGCGGCCCGGCGCCCCGACCTCTACGTCCTCACCGGCGACGAGATCCCGTTCGTCCAGGACGGCCTGCGCGACGGCGAGCACGTGCGGCACGCGATGCAGGACCGGTTCCGCGAGGTCCTCTCTGCGACCGGACCGCGCCTGGCGGACCCGGCCGACGTCGTGCACCACCTCGGCCCCGCCGAGCTGCCGACGCCGGACGGCCGCCGCCCGGGCGTGCCGTGGTTCGAGGTGCGCGGGGACCGGGCCGGCCGGCTCGCCCAGGCCCTGGCCGCCGTCGAGCCGCTGCTCGCGACCCCGCGCCACGTCGCCGACCCGCTCCCCCAGGCCGGCACCGACGCCTACTGATCCTCGGCCCGGCCCCGGCGAGCCTCGCGCACCCGGCACGGACGTCCCCACGGCCCGCGGACGACGGTGGCAGGATCGGGCCGTGACCGATCTCGAGCACGTCTCCTCCGCGCCGACCCGGCCGCAGCCCGCGGGGCAGGCCGACGGGCGCGACCCGTTCGCCCTGGGCGTCGACGACCTGTTCGGCACGCCCATCACCGGGGCCGGCTCCGACGACGGCGCGGCCCGGGGCGGGCTGCCGCTCGACGAGAAGCTGCGCCAGGCGTACTTCTGGGTCGTCAACCACGCGATCATCAGCCCGCACTACGACGTCGAGTTCGCGGCGCCCGGCGCGCGAGAGACGAGCTTCCGGCTCGGCGACTCGAAGGCGCTGCTCACCCTGCCGAGCGACCAGTCGTACTCGAGCTTCGTGCTGCTGCCGCTCCTGACGTTCGCCGTGCGGGGGCGGTGCCTCATGATCGGCGGTCCGGGCCGCGGGAAGACCGCGAGCGCCGTGCTCATGGGCGTCCTCGCGGGCTACCCGGTGCTCGACGTGCGCCGCGCGATGCAGCACGGGCACCCGCAGCTCACGGTGTCGGACCTGTTCGGCATGCCGCTGCCCAAGGACCTGGTGCAGGCGGACAGCCTCGCGGACGTGGACGTCGCGTGGCGGTCGTGGCTCGGCATGCGCGTGAAGATCGTCGACGAGTACAACCGCATCCCGACGCGCACGCAGTCGGCGCTGCTCACGGTGCTCGCGGACGGGTACGTCGAGGTCTACGACCAGGTGTACGAGACGGGCGACGCCGCCTGGTACCTCACGGCGAACGACGACGCGGGCGGCGGCACGTACCAGGTGGTCGACGCGCTGCGGGACCGCATCGACGTCGTCGTGCACGCGCTGCCGTTCAACAACCGCTTCCTCGGCGACCTCGTGGCCCGGGCCGAGCGGCGCGTGCGCCCGGAGGAGAACGTGCCGCCGGAGATCGTGTTCGACGCCGCCGAGCACGACGCGCTGCACGCCGCGATCCTCGCCGTCCCGTTCCCGGAGCCGGTGCGCCGTCGCCTCGAGTTCTTCGCGAGCCAGCTCGAGGTGCTGGAGCGCGCGGGGTGGCAGTTCGAGTACCGGACGAAGGACACGGCGCGCGTCGCGGGCGTGGACCCGCACCTCGTCGCGACGGCGGACACGGGCCGCGACCGCCTGGGCGACGTGGGGGCGCAGACCCTCAACGGCCTGTCGGTGCGCGCGCTGCAGTCGCTCGTCGCGTACGCGAAGGCGATGGCGTACTTCCGCGGGGACGCCGAGGTGGAGCTCGCCGACCTGCGGGCGGTGCTCCCGTTCGTGCTGCACGACAAGCTGCTCCCCGACCTGCAGTCGGCCCCGTTCGACGACCGCGAGCGCGAGCCGCTGCGCTCGGACCGCGTGTCGTGGATCCGCGACCTCTTCGACACGGCGTGCCGCCAGTACGACGCCGCCGGCCTCGACGACCAGGACGACGTCGGGGCGGTCCTCGCGGACGTCGCGGCCGGGTTCGAGGGGCTGCCCGAGGCGGAGGTGCTGCGCCGGCTCGCCCGGATCGAGCACGTGCTCGCGTCGTGGGAGAAGCACGTCAAGCTGCACGGCCACGTGTACGAGGACGCGCTCGCGCTCAAGTACGCCCACCAGCGGTACACGAACTACCTCACCTGGCTGCGCTGGAGCGGCGCGTGACGCTGCCCGACGGCGGACACCCGCCGTCGGCCGGGGACGCGGGTCCCGGGGTCCGCCCGACGTTCGCCGCCCGCGCCCTCGCGGAGCGCGCGCGGTACGACGCCGTCCTCGCGCGGGCGCTCGCGCACGGCGCGGACCGCGACGGCCTGGCCGACGCGGTGCGGGAGGTGGCCGCGGCCGCGGACCCGCTCGCCCGGCAGCTCGGTGCGGACGCGTTCGCGGCGACGTGCGACGCGCTCGTCGACGCGCTCGCGCGGCTCGCCGCCGCGCGTCGCTGGCGTCCTGGCGCACCGGAGCGGCGCGCGCTCCTCGACGTCGTCCCGCGGCTCGCGCCGTGGCTCGCCCTCGCCCCCGCGGCCACGGTCGCAGCGGTCGTCGACGCCGCACGGGCCGTCGGCGGCCGTCCCGGCGCGCGCGGGGACGTGACGGCGTGGGCGGCGCGCGTGGTCGACGCCGCCACCGTGGGGGTCGGTAGCCCGGCGGACGTCGGTCCGGGACCCTCCGCGGCGGACCTGGTCCGGGGCGCGGTCCTCGTCGCGGCGTGGCGCAGCGGGCTCGTGCGCTACCGGGGCGCGGCGCTCGACGCCGCGCGGTCGCTCCCGGAGCCGGTCGCGCGGGCCGCGCTGTCGCTCCCTGCGTCCGGGGCGGGCGGGGCCTCCGGGACGGTCGGGACGGTCGACGCCGCGGACCTGCGGGCCGTGCTCGACCGCCACGCCGCGGACCCGTGGTGGTGGCCCGCCGTCGGGCCGGGCGACGAGCCCGCCGGGGCACGGTGGGTCCTGCTCCCGGGCGCTCCCGGGCCCGCCCAGGTCCTGGGTCGCTTCGGCGGCTTCCGCGGGTTCGGCGGGCCGTGGCTGTCGCCCGCGCTGGTGGTCGGCACCGACGCGCGCCATCCCGGCCTGCGCTGGGTGCTGCTCTCGACCGGCGACGGCGTGCCGGCCGCCGTGGGCGCCGCGGCGGACGCCGCGACCGTCGGCGCCGAGACGGTCGAGTGGACGCTCGTCGCCGACGTCCACGGCGCGTTCGTCGCGCGCGCCCCGGGCGCCGGCGACCACGCCACGGGCGCGGTCACGCCGCCCCGCGCCGACATCGACGTCGACGACCAGGGCCTGCACGGGTCGGACCACGGTCCCGCCGGACGACCCACGCCCGACCCGGCGCCCGACGCGGCCCTGACCGACGTCAGCGGCGCCGCGGTGGTCGAGACGCCGTCGGGCCGGCTCGCGCTGCTGAGCCGGACCGGCTCGTACGACGTCCTCCTCGTGCGGTGGCCCCGGTGAGCGCGCCCGCGCAGGGACCGGTCGGGGCGCTGCCCGACGAGCGACCTCGCGCCGACCTCGGGGCGCTGCGTCAGCGGTGGCAGGCCGCGTGGCCCGAGGCGCTCGCGGCCTGGGGCCGGTTCACGCGCCTCGGCGCCCCGACGCTGCACGGACCCGGCACCGTTCCGGAGGGGGTCGGGTCGTTCGCGTGGTTCTCGACGACCCGCGTGAGCGTGCACGTGGACCTCGCCGAGGTCGTGGCGCTGGGGATCGAGGACCACGCGGTCGCGGTCCTCGCGCACGAGGTGGGTCACCACGTGCTCTCCCCCGGCGACCTCACGACGAGCGCGCTCCTCGTCGCGCGCACGCGCGCCGGGCTCGTGGACCAGGACCAGCTCGCGCCGCTCACCGCCAACCTGTGGAGCGACCTGCTCATCAACGACCGCCTGCAGCGCCGCGCCGGGATCGACCTCGCCGGGCTGTGGCGCGCGCTGGGGCCGGGGACGAGCACGGTCATGCAGACCGTGCTCCGCGCGGACGAGATCCTCTGGGGTCTGCCGCGCGGCAACCTCACCGCGTCCGACGTCCCGGTGGCCGAGCGCGAGGCGACGCTCGTCGCGCGCCTCGTGCGCGCCTACGCGGACGACCCCGTGGGCGGCGCCGCGGGGTTCGCCGCGCTGCTGCGCACGCTGCTCGCGGCGGAGGCGGGGTCGCCGGCCACCGCGCAGGACCCGCGCCGCCAGGCCCGGCCCGAGCGCGGGGACCGCGAGGCCCGACGGCGGCACCTCCAGCGGCGGCGGTCCACGCTGCCCCAGGTCGTCTGCGGGCAGGACGAGGTGGCCGGGGCGGTGCCCGGCGGGCTCGCGACGGACCCGCGCGCCGTCGAGCCGGTGCGGCACCCCGCGCTCGACCCGCGCGTCGTCGGGGACCTCGGGCTGGGCGCGGAGGAAGACCCCGTGACGGACGCCGCGCACCACGCGCCCGGGACGGACGGCGAGGGCGCGCACGACGCGACCGGCCAGGCCCTCGCGCCGGCGGACTACGACGCGACGCTCCGGCTGCTCGGGCTCACGACGGACGCCGCGGCGTCCGCCCGGCGCTGGTACCGCGAGCGCGCCGCGCCCCTGCTCGTCCCGTTCCCCGTGCGCGAGCACGTGCGCGCCACCGAGCCGCTGCTCGGCGCGCACGAGCAGTGGGACGTGGGCGACGAGCTGGGCGACGTGGACTGGACCGGGACGCTGCTGCGCTCGCCCGTCGTCGTGCCGGGGTTCACGACCGTGCGCCGGTCGGTCGACGAGGACGCGGGCGACGAGCCCGACCGCGTCCCCGTCGACCTCGACCTCTACCTCGACTCGTCCGGCTCGATGCCGGACCCGACGCGACGCGTCGCGCCGATCGCGCTCGCCGGGGCCGTCCTCGCGCTCTCGGCCCTGCGTGCGGGTGCCCGCGTGCAGGCCACGACGTGGAGCGGGCCGCAGCAGGTCGCCGGGACGGACGGGTTCGTGCGCGACGAGGACCGCGTGCTCGACGCGGTCGTCGCGCACTTCGGCGGCTCGACGTCGTTCCCGGTCCCGCTCCTGGAGCGCACGCACCTCGGCGACCCGGTCACCGGCGCCCCGCCGACGCGCACCCGCCCGTGCCACGTCGCCGTCATCTCCGACGACGGCGTCGTGTCGATGTTCGACGACGTCGTCCGGCTCCGCTGGGGTGCGCGCCCCGACACGGAGCTCGTGGCGCCCCACGAGGGCACCGCGGCGCGCGCCGTCGCGGCCGCCGGGGGCGGGGGCACGCTCGTGCTGGACGTCTCGGCGAAGGGTGCCGAGACGGTGCGGGACTACGCGGTGGGCTACCGGGTCCACGCCGTGCAGACCCAGGACGACCTCGTCGCGTTCGCCCGCGCCTTCGCGCGCGAGCTGTGGGGCTCCTCGACCGGCGCCCCGGCGAGCGCACCGTCGAGGAGCACGACAGCGAGCAGCCGACCGGAAGGAGCCCGCCGTGACCGATGACCTCGCCCGCCCGACGGTCGAGGGCCCCGCGCTCGCCGACGTCGTGCACCGTCTGGCCGACACGCCCCCGGACGTGCTGGACCACCGGGTGGTCGCGGCCGCCGCGCTCGTCGGCGACACCGCCGACCTCCTCGCCGGGTCCGGCGCGGTCGGCGTGCTGCGCGGCCCGCAGCGCGCCGCCGTCGAGGCGCTGTGCACGCACGCCCCGTACGCGGCGCTCGCCGGGACGGTCTGCTGGCTGCTGCGCGACGAGCGCCTGCTCGCCGCGCCCGCGTCCCGGGCCGCCGCGACGCCGGGCGCGCTCGTCCGGGTCGTCGAGCAGACCGTGCCCGCCCTCGCCCTGCTCCGGACGCCGGACGAGTGGCTGCACGCGCCGACGGCGCGCGAGGAGCTGGCGCGCGCCGTGCTGCGCGAGCTCGGGCTGCGGCCCGCGGGCGAGAGCCCCGAGGTGGCCGCGGACCGGTGGGTGGCCGTGAGCACGGCCGAGCAGCGCCGGATCGCCCGCGAGATGGCGCAGGAGGCGCGCCGCGCCGAGCAGCTCGCCCGCGAGCTCGCGGAGAAGCGCGCCAAGGAGGCCGCCGCGCAGTACGCGAACTACTAGCGAAGCTCCTGACGAGGACTCCATGACGACACCCGACGACGCCCCCGACCTCACGCTCGACGAGTACGCCCCGGGCTCCGCGGTCGCGCTCACCGACGCCGAGCGCTGGCCCACGCTCGACGACGCGGGCCGGGCCGCGCTCGACGCGGTGCGGGACCACCCCGCCGCGCCCGCCTGGGTCCACGTCACGGGCGACCGGCTGCGCCCCGACGACCTGCCCGTGCTCGACGAGGTCGCGGCCCGCCTCGCCGCGGGCCATGCCGACACCCGTACCGGCACCCGCGCCGAGGGCCCCGCCGCGACGCCCGGCACCGACCCGCCGCCCGTCGACCCGCCCGCGTGGGTGGGCGCCCTCGTCGACCAGGCGCACGCCGTCGTGCCGCGGTACCGCCGGGCGCGCGACCGCGGGGAGAGCCGGGCCGGGTCGCCGCTCACCGCGGTCAGCCCCGTCACGCGCGACGACCTGCGGCACGACGTGGCGTCGTTCGTCCCCGTGGACGTGCCGCTCGGCCGCGTGCTCGAGGGCACGAGCTCCGGCAGCACGGGCGCGGCGGTCCGCGTCCCGCTGCACCCCGTGGCCGTCGCGGCGGACCTCGTGCTCCTGCAGCACCTCGTCGCGAGCACGGGCGCGGACTGGGAGCCCGCGCCCGGCCGCCTGGGCCTGATGAACCTCGTGGACCAGCGCGAGGCGTTCACGTACGCGTCGGCGATGACCGGGTTCCGGCGCGGCCCCGGCGTCGCCGCACCGACCATGGCGCGCGTCAACCTCGACCCCGGCGCGTGGACGCGCCCGGGCGACCGTGCGGCGTTCCTCGCGGCGCAGGACCCGCAGGTGGTGTCGAGCTCGCCGCTGCCGCTGCTCGCGCTCGCCCGGCTCGCGCACGAGGGTCTCGCCCTGCACCCGGTCGCGCTCGTCAGCGGGGCCGCGCACCTGTCGGGCGTCGCCCGCGCACGCCTGCACGCCACGTGGGACGTGCCCGTCGCCGACCTCTACGGGCTGCGCGAGACGGGCGCGGTCGCGGCCCGCACGGACGGGGGGCCGTTCGTCGTCGTCGGGGGCCGACGCGTCTGGGTCGAGATCCTCGACGACGACGGCGTGCCCGTCCCCGACGGCGGCCTCGGCGAGGTCGTCGTCACGGTCGACGAGAACCCGTACCTGCCGCTGCTGCGCTACCGCACCGGCGACCGCGCGCGGATCGTGCGGCGCGGTGACCAGGTCGAGCTGCACGACCTGGAGGGCCGGTCGCCCGTGCGCTACCTGCGGCCCGACGGCGCCTGGGTGCCGTCGGTCGACGCCGCCCAGCACCTCCAGGCCCACGGCATGGCCGCGTGGCAGCTCCACCAGGCGGCTGACGGGAGCGTGGTGCTCGACGTCGTCCCCGACGCGCCCGGTGACGCCGGGGCCAGGGCCGTGCGCGCCGCGGGGGACGCCGTCGGGCACCTGCTGGGACGCCGCGTCGCCGTGCGCGAGGTGAGCCCCGCCCGGCTCGGGGCGGGCCGGGCGCGTCGCTGGTCGAGCGACGTGCCCGGCGGGGCCGCCTGACGCCTCAGCCGAGCTGGCCGACCGGGCGGTAGACGACCGAGGACGCCTTGTTGTCGAACGTGCCCAGCGTCGCGCAGTGCGGCGTGCAGTTCTTCTTCGCGCCCGCGTAGCTGTACGAGTCGTACAGGGTCACCCAGCAGCCCGCGTAGGTCGTGGCGGAGCTGACGACGTTGTTCATGAGCAGGTTCGCGAGGTTCGGGAACCCGTAGGTGGACCCGCCGTAGCAGCCGTTGGTGCCGGAGCCGTAGAGCACCTTCGACGCGCCCTTGTAGTTGGCGTCCCGCCACAGCACGCCCAGGACGAGCGAGCTCGCCGCCGCGGTGGTCGCGCGCGCCGTCGTGCCGAGACCCGACCCGGCCACCGCCGACGCGTTGAGCTCGGCGACGAGCCCCTCGACCTCGGCGGGGGTCGCGTCGGCGAGGCGCGCCGCGGCGACGTCGCCGCCCGAGGCGAACTCCAGCGCCTCCTCGAGCGAGTCGAAGCACACCTCGGGCGCCGGCGGGAGCGTGGCGGGGTCCTGGCCGGGCAGGAGGGGCTGGGCCTGCACCGCGCAGCTCTCCCCGCTGGAGACCTGCGCGTCGGAGGCGGCGTCGGCGGTCGGGTCGGTCGTGGCCGTCCGGTCCCACGTCACGACGCGCAGGTCGGGCTCGGACGCCAGGGCAGGAGAGGCGACCGCGGCGGTCGCGACGACGCCGGCGACGAGCGCGGCGGACAGGACCCGGAGCGAGGATCTGGTCATGGTTCTCCTTCTGCGTGGGCCACGCCCCCGGGTTTCGCACCCCCGTGGACCTGACGCGGGAAGGGGACTCCCACAGGACGGCCACGTCCTGTGACCCCGCCCGCATCGTAGAGCGTGCCGGCCACGTTGTCTCCGGGCGCCGTGCCCGAGTGCGGGCGCCCGTCGCTGGGCAGTTCGGGCGGTCGTTGGTTACCGTGCTCGGGTGGTCTGTGTCCCACCCGGGCGAGACCGCAGGGAAGGACCCATCCACGAACCCTTCGCCGAACCGGCTCTGCCGGGGAGATGAGTGTCGATGAAGCACCGTTCTCTACCCGTGTCACTGACCGCTGCCGCCGCGAGCCTCGCCGTCGTCGCCGCGGCCGCCGCGCCTGCTGTCGCGGACCCGCCGCCCGACCCCGGGGACTCCCTCGGCGTGCAGTCGGGCGCGTCCCTCGCCCCGACCGACAAGGTCGCCCCGTCCCTCGCGAAGGCGACCGGCACCGTCACGGCGTTCGTCGAGCTCGACGCGCCGTCGGCGGTCGACCTCGCCGCGCAGGGCGCGAGCCCCCAGGAGGTCGAGGCCAACGCGCAGGAGGTCGCACAGCTCGCGGACGACGTCGTCCCGCAGCAGGCGACCGCCCGCAGCGCCGGCGCGCGGAACCCGCAGCAGGTGTCGGTGACGAGCACGCTCGTCGCGGGCGTCGTCGTCACGGGTGACGCGGCCCGCGTGCGCGACCTCGCGCGCGACGCCTCCGTCGTCACGGTCTACCGGATCATCCCCAAGAAGCCGGCGAACAAGGGCACGGACGTGTTCACGCGGGCGCTCGAGACGTGGCAGAGCACCGGCCTCACCGGCGAGGGCGTGCGCATCGGCATCATCGACACGGGTATCGACTACACGCACAAGGCGTTCGGCGGCCCCGGCACGCAGGAGGCGTTCGACGAGGCCTACGGCGACCGCGGTACCGGCCCGGTCCCCGAGGGGACCTACGACGAGCTGAAGTTCCTCGGCGGCCACGACTTCGCGGGGTACGACTACGACGCGAGCGGCACCGTCCCCGGCACGACGCTCGTGCCGACGCCCGACGAGAACCCCATCGACTCGCTCGACTCGGTCGGCTCGGGCCACGGCTCGCACGTGGCCGGCACGACCGCGGCCTACGGCGTCACCGCCGACGGCGAGACGTTCGACGGCGACTACTCGACGCTCACGGACATCTCCGACTGGCAGGTCGGCCCGGGCTCCGCGCCCGAGGCGGGCCTGTACGCGCTCAAGGTGTTCGGCGACCTCGGCGGCTCGACCGGCGTCGTCGTCGACGCGCTCGAGTGGGCGGCCGACCCGAACGGCGACGGCGACCTCTCCGACCGCCTCGACATCGTCAACCTCTCCCTCGGCTCCGACGGCTCCCCCGCGGACGACCCGGAGAACCTCTTCATCGACCAGCTCTCCCGCCTCGGGACGCTGTCCGTCATCGCGTCGGGCAACGCCGGCGACGTGACGGACGTCGGTGGCTCCCCCGGCAACGCGCGCACCGCCCTCACGGTCGCCAACTCGGTCGGCGACACCCAGACGTTCGACGCCGTGCGCGTCGACGCCCCCGAGGCGCTCGCGGGCGAGTACCCCGCCCAGAACTCGGTGGACTACGCGGGCGGGGCGGACGTCACCGCGCCGGTCGCGTTCCTCGGGGGCGACGTCGACGGCTGCCAGGCGTTCACGCCCGAGCAGGCAGCGGCCGTCGCGGGCAAGATCGCGTTCCTCTCCTGGGACGACAACGACGCGACGCGCGCGTGCGGCAGCGCCGCACGGTTCAACAACGCGCAGGCCGCGGGCGCCGTCGGCGTGCTGCTCTCCTCCGAGCTCTCGTCGTTCGTCGCGGGCATCGCGGGCAACGCCGGCATCCCCGGCGCCCAGCTCACCGGCCCGAGCCACGACGCGCTGCGCCCCGCGATCGAGGCCGGCCAGGTCACGATGACCATCGGCCCGTCGCTCGCGCTGTCGTCGTTCGTCTCGATCCCGGAGATCGGCGACACGCTCAACAGCGGGTCGTCGCGCGGGGTGCACGGCTCGCTGGGCGTCGCCAAGCCCGACGTCGCGGCCCCCGGCACGGGGATCGCCTCCGTCGCGTCCGGTCACCTGGACGGCGCGAGCATCAAGTCCGGCACGTCCATGGCCACCCCGCACGTCGCCGGCATCGCGGCGCTCGTCAAGGAGGCCCACCCGGGCTGGGCGCCGGCCGAGGTCAAGGCGTCGGTCATGAACACCGCGACGCACGACGTCTTCACCGGGCCGTCGGGCACGGGCACCGCCTACGGACCCGAGCGCGTGGGCTCCGGCCGCGTCGACGCCGTCGACGCGGTCGCGAACACGACCCTCGCCTACGCGTCGCAGGACTCCGACCAGGTGTCCGTGGCGTTCGGCGTCGTGCCGGTCGGCCAGGACACCGTGACCGTGCGCAAGACCGTGACCGTGCAGAACACGGGCGACGCCCCGAAGACGTACGCGACGAGCTTCGCCCAGTCCAGCACGGCGGGCGGGGCGACCGTGTCGGTCGCCCCGGCGTCCGTCACCGTCCCCGCGGGGCAGCGCACGGTCGTCACCGTGACGCTGACCGCGGACCCGGCGACGCTCGCCAAGGAGCTCGACCCGACGTCGTCGGCCGACTCCGGCGTCGGCGTGCCGCGCGACTTCGTGTCGTCCGTCAGCGGCCGCGTCGTCCTCACCCCGACCGACGGCGGCGCCGCGCTGCGCGTCCCCGTCCAGGCGTCGCCGAAGCTCGTGAGCGACCTCTCCGGCACGGCCGTCGCCTTCCCGGGCTCGGCCACCACCGCCGACCTCGACCTCGACGGCCGCGGCGTGGCCTCGGGCGGCTGGTTCTCGCTCGTCGCTCCGTTCGAGCTCAAGACGACGAGCCCGCGCCTCGAGGCGGACGCGGCGGTCGGCGCCTCGGCGTCGGCCATCGCGGCGGCCGACGTGCGCGCCGTCGGCTTCACGTCGACGGCGCCGCAGGTCGCGGCGGACGGCGGCGACCCCGCGGACGGCGTCATCGGCATCGGCGTCGCGGTCGACGGGGAGTGGGCGAGCCTCGGCTCGGTCTCGATCCCGGCGGTCGAGGTCGACGTCGACTCCGACGGCACGGCCGACTTCGAGATCGCGGCGATCAAGTACAACAGCGAGACGGACCTCACCCTCGCGGCGACGTTCACGCTCAAGGACTGGACCGCGCCGGACGGCACGGAGTACGAGGCCGGGGACAACGTCGACCTCCAGCCGATCAACTCGGTGTGGGGGAACGTCGACACCTCGGTGTTCGACAACAACGTCGTCGTCATCCCGGTCGGCATCGGGTCGCTCGGGATCGAGGAGGGCGACGTGCCGACCTTCCAGGTCCTCACGTACTCGCCGTACTCGCAGGCCGCCGACCAGCTCGTCGACGCGACCGAGACGTTCACGGGCGACCCGTACGACCCGGCCTACTGGTTCGACGGCGGCGACCAGCTCCTGTACGTCGGAGCCGACGACACGTCGATCCCGGTGCACCGCTCCCAGGCCGCGGTCGAGGCGGGCAGCGGCAAGCTCCTGCTGCTGCACCTGCACAACGCGACGGCGACCAAGCGCTGGCAGACCGTGGACGTCACGACGTCCGCCGTCGTCGACGCGACGGTCACGGCCGAGGCACGCTGCCTCGGCGGCAAGGCGCACGTCGCGGTCCGCGTGCTCAACGAGTCGGGTGCGACGGCCGACGTCGTGGTGACGACCCCGTACGGCGAGAAGACGTTCCCGAACGTCAAGGACGGCAAGAACGCCTACCAGTCGTTCTCGTCGCGCTCTGCGTCGTTCGACGCCGGCTCGGTGACCGCGACCCTCACCGCCGAGGTCGACGGCGAGGAGGTCACGACGACCTACGACGCCGACTACGAGGCGCTGAGCTGCTCGTAGCCGCGCGCCGCACCGCGAGGGCCGTCACCCGTCCGGGTGGCGGCCCTCGCCGCGTCAGGGGCCGAGCGGGCCCGAGCCGGCGGCGGCTAGGCTCGCGGCGTGAGCGACTTCCCCACCCCTGACACGTTCTTCGCCCTGCGCCCCGGCCCCGCCACGGGGACGGGGCCCGCCGGGAGCCCCGGTCTGCGCCTCACCGTGCACGACCTGGGCGAGCTCGTCCTGCCGAGCGGCCGGCTCGAGGCGTCCGACCCGTTCACGCTGCTCGGCGAGGGTCTCGTCGTGCAGGTGGAGCCGGGCCGCTACCCCGTGCGCGTCACGGTGGCCGACGTCTCCGACGAGCAGGACGGGTCCCACCTGCGCGAGGCGTACCTGAGCGTCGTCCTCGCCGACGGCGAGGTGGCGGCCGTCGAGCCGGTCGTCCCGGAGGGTGCCGACGGGCCGCCCGAGGCTGGCGCCGCGTACGGCGTGCCGGTCGACGCCGGGACGGTCGCGTTCGCCGACGCGGACGCCGTCGCCCGGCTCATGCCCGACGGCGACTGGTACGACGAGGTGTTCGACGACGGCACGGACACGAGCTGGTTCGCGCTCACGGACTCGCCGGACCACCTGCGCGAGGGGTCGGCGAACATCCTGCTCCCGGGCGCGCAGGACGGCGAGAACGTCGTGCTCTCCCACTCGGGCTGGGGCGACGGCTTCTACCCGCTCGTGCGCACCGTCGCCGCCGACGGCACGGTCCTCGGCCTGCACCTGGACCTCCTCGTCGCCCTCCCGGACGACGACGAGGACTGACGGTTGCGCCGAACCCGGGACCGCTCCTCAGCGGCGACCGTCGCTGAGGAGGGATCCCGGGTTCGGCGTCGTGGCGCGGGGACGGCCGGCCCGAGGGCTGCGGGTCAGACGCGGGCTCCGAGCCCCTGCAGCTCCAGGACCAGGCCCTTGATCGCGGCTGCCGGGATCTGTCCGCTCCCGCTCTCCACGACGCCCGCGACGGACGCCGGCACCACGGCGTCGGAGCACAGCACGAGCGGGGTGTCGGCCGACGAGTCGGGCAGCCGGCCGTGCGAGCCCTTCACGTACGACGCGTCGAGCGGGACGGTGCTCATGGCGTACCGCAGCCCGACCTTCTTCTTCACGAGGTTGAGCCCCGCCTTCGCCTTCGCGAGCTTGTCCGCGGGGTCGAAGAACAGCTCGGCGGGGTCGTAGCCGGGCTTGCGGTGGATGTCGACGCCGCGCGCGTACTCGGGCGCGCGCGCGTCGTCGAGCCAGAAGTAGTACGTGAACCAGGCCCCGGGCTCCGCGACGACGACGAGGTCGCCGGAGCGCTCGTGGTCGAGCCCGTACCGGGCCTGTGCGTCGCGGTCGAGAACCTCGTCGACCCCGGGGATCCCCCGCAGCAGGTCGGTGACGCGTCGCTGGAGCGCGGGGTCGTGCTGGTCGCCGAGGTAGACGTGCGCGACCTGGTGGTCCGCGACCGCGAACGCGCGCGACGTCCACGGGTCGAGCTGCTCCTTGCCGTCCTGCACGTAGACCTCGAGCAGGCCCTCGCGGCGCAGGATGCGGTTGAGGTGCACGGGCCGGTCGGCGTCCGCGATGCCGTACTCCGAGACCACGAGGACGGTCACGCCCTGGTTCGCGGCGTCGTCGAGCAGGGGCGCGAGCGTCGCGTCGAGCTCCGCCGCGGCGGCGTCGGCCTGCGGGGACGTCGGCCCGAACCGCTGCAGGTCGTAGTCGAGGTGCGGGACGTACGCCATCGTGAGGTCCGGCGCGTGCGTGCGCAGCACGTGCCGCGTCGCGTCGACGATCCACCGGGACGAGGAGATGTCCGCAGTCGGGCCCCAGTACGTGAACAGGGGGAACTCGCCGAACCGGCCGACGAGGTCGTCGTGCAGCGCCGGGGGGCGCACGTACGCGTCCGGGGACTTGCGGCCGTCGGCGTGGTAGATCGGGCGCGGCGTGACGGTGACGTCCGTCGTCATGCCCATGGCGTACCACCAGCAGACGTTCGCCGACGAATACTCGCGGCTGGCCCGGCGCGCGGCCTCCCACAGCTTCTCGCCCTCGACGAGCCGGGAGTGCTGGCGCCACAGGTACACGTCGCCGAGCTCGCGGAAGTACCACCCGTTCCCGACGATCCCGTGCTCCGCCGGGCTGAGCCCGGTCGTCATCGTGGCCTGGACGCTGCACGTCACGGCGGGCAGCACGGTCGCGAGCTCGGACTGCCAGCCGCTCGCGGCGAGCTGGCGCAGGCGCGGCATGTGCGCGAGCGCGGTCGAGGTGAGCCCGACGACGTCGAGCAGCAGCACGGGCTTCATGCGGTCCTCCTGGTGAAGTGAGTCTCGTGGCCGAGCCCGAGGTTGCTCGCGGTCGAGTCCGGGGTTGCTCTCGTTGTCGGCGTCTTTCCGGGAGCAACCTCGTGCTCGGCGGTGAGGTGGGTGGTGGCCCAGCGGAGCTCGGCCGCGATGCCGGCGACGAGCGAGGCCGTGGCCGCTCCCTCCGGGAGCACCGACCACGTGTAGGTCTCGACGTCGAGGTGGGCCTCGTCGCCGTGCGGGGCCGCCCGCACCGCGTCGACCGCGTCGCGCAGGACGTCGGTCGTCGCGGCGAGCGGCGCCGCGGGCTCGTGGTGCAGCGGCACGTGGAAGTGCACGCGCCACGGCCCCTCCCCCGGCAGCGGGTGCCCGACGGCGTCCCCCGCCCCGGTCCCGGGCCCGTCACCGAGGGCGTCGGGCAGGTCGTCGGCCGCGAGCACGTCGCCCGCCGCCGTGAGCTCGCGCACCTGGTGGATGTAGCGCTTCTCGGCGAACGCGCCGACGGCGGCGCGCGCGGCCGGGTCGGACGGGTCGTCCACGTGCAGCGCCGCCGACGCCTGCACCTTGACGACGCGCAGCCCGGCGTCCGTGATGCGCCGCACCGTGGCCGCCGTCCCCGCGCGCCGGTCCGCGAAGGACACGGCGAGGTGGCACGTGTCGAGGCACACCCCGACGTGCTCGGGGTCGATCCGGCTCTCGTCCGGCACGCCCCCGGCACCCAGCGGCCCCGTGCGCGCCGCGAGCCAGCCCACGACGTCGTCCACCGTGTCGAGCACGCACCCCGGCTCGGGCTCGACCGCGACGCGCACGGTCTTCCCCGTCCGCTCGCGCAGCTCGCGCAGGCCCGCGCCCAGCGCGACGAACGCGCGCGTCGCGGCGTCGTCGTCGGCCGCGGACCACGGTTCGCGCCACGCGAGCGGGAGCGTCGAGATCGAGCCGGCGGCACCGTCGGGCAGCAGGTCGGCCAGCACCTCGGCGCACTCGAGCGTGTACGCGAGCCGCTCGGGCTGCGCCCACGTCGGCGTGTACACGTCGAGCTTGACGACGTCCGCGTGGAACCCGCCGTACGGGAACGCGTTGAGCGTGTGGACCTGAAGACCCTGCTCGTCGAGGACGGCGCGCAGCCACGCCCGGTCCGCCGGCGACGCGGCGAGCCGGTGCGCGAGCGTCGCGGGCATCCAGAGCCCGACGCCGAGGACGTCGAGGCCCGCGGCCGCGCGGACGGGGCCCGCGTAGGTCACGAGCTGCTCGACGACCCCGTCGAGGTCCTCGGCCGGGTGGACGTTGGTGCAGTACGACAACAGCATGGTGGTGGTGCCCTTCCGCGACGGCCCGCTACGCCCGCACGCCGCGCAGCACGGACGAGCCCTCGAACTCGACGCCCGGCGTCGGCAGGTCGCCCTCGACGAAGCCCGGCACCGGGTCGAGCACGAGGTTGCCGGACTGCCCGTAGAACTCGACGGGGTTGCGCCACAGCACCTTGTCGACGTCGTCCTCGGTGAACCCCGCCGCGAGCATCGCCCGCCCGGTCTTGAGCGTCTTGAGCGGGTCGGACCGGCCCCAGTCCGCCGCGGAGTTGACGATCATCCGGTCCGTGCCGTGCTCCTGGAGGATCGCGACCATGCGGTCCTCGTCCATCTTGGTGTCCGGGTAGATGGAGAACCCGGCCCACGCCCCCGCGTCGAGCACGAGCGCCACGTTCGTCTCGTTGAGGTGGTCGACGAGCACGTGCTCCGACGGCACGCCGGACTCGCGCACGACGTCGAGCGTGCGACGCGTGCCCGAGAGCTTGTCGCGGTGCGGCGTGTGCACGAGGACGGGCAGGTCCACGTCGCGCGCCATCTGGAGCTGGCGGGAGAACACCTCGTCCTCCTCGGGCGTCATCGAGTCGTACCCGACCTCGCCGACCGCCACGACGCCGTCCTTGAGCAGGTAGCGCGGGATCTCGTCGAGCACCTCGCGGCACCGCGGGTCGTTCGCCTCCTTGGGGTTGAGCGCGATCGTCGCGTGGTGGCGGATGCCGAACTGCGCCGCCCGGAACCGCTCCCAGCCCAGCAGGGCGTCGAAGTAGTCGAGGAACGACCCCACGTTCGTGCGCGGCTGCCCGAGCCAGAACGCCGGCTCCACGAGCGCGCGCACGCCCGCGGCGTACAGGGCCTCGTAGTCGTCCGTCGTGCGGCTGGTCATGTGGATGTGGGGGTCGAAGATGCGCATCAGGCGGTCCTCCCGGTGGTGACGTCAGGGGCGAGGCGGGCGACGTCGTCGGGCACGACGCGTCCCGCGGCGCGGCGCTCGGCGGCGAAGTCGCGCGCCATGCGGGCGAGCTCGTCGTCCGCGCGGTCGTCGAGACCGGCGACGGCGTCCAGGCTCACGCCCATGAACACGAGCTTGAGGACGGCGTGGCGCCACGCGTGCTGGTCGAGGTGCGCGGCCGCGAACGGCCCGACCGCCGCGGCGACGAGGCTCTGGTCGTTGGTGCGCAGCGCGTCGGCGGCGAGGTCGCGCCCGACGGCGACGACCGACGGCGCCGCGTCGCCCGCGAGCGCCCCTCGCGCGGTGAGCGCGTCGAGCCCGCGCAGCACCCCGCGCCGCTCGGCGGTGTCGCCGTGCTGGTAGAGGTCGGCGAGGCGGGCCGCGAGGGACGCGTCGCCGTCGGCGCCGCGCCCGAGCGCCTCGGCGAGCGCGACGACGATCGCGGCGCGCGCCTCGTCGTCGACCGTCCCGTGGACGACGCCGGCGGGGTCGGCGTCCGGGCGCACCGGCGCCCGGCCGACCTTGCGGCCGGCGAGCGCGAACGCGCGCGACACGGTCGCGGGGTCCTGCGCGACGTCGGCGCGCGCCTCGGCGAGCCAGCGCTCGCCCTCGGTGGTCGCGCCGTCCTGGGCCGCGGGGGCCGCGGGGGCTGGCTCGGTCATGGCACCTCCTGGGGGTGGTCGGAGACGGGTGGTTCCTGGTCGGGCGCGTGCACCGCGGGGCGTCGGTCCCACGCCTCTTTCAGCGCTGTCATGCTGCGGCGCGCGAGGCCGGGAGCGTCGTACGAGTGGCGAGGCAGCTCGACCGCGGCGACGCCGGTGTAGCCGACCTCGGCGAGGGTCGCGAGCACGAGCGGCAGGTCGATCTCGCCCTCGCCGAAGGGGCGGTGCTCGTGGTGCGTGCGCGGCATGTCGTCGAGCTGCACGTTCGCGAGGTAGGGCGCGGCGGCGCGCAGCGCACCCACCACGCCGTCGGGCTCGACGACGAGGCAGTGCCCGACGTCCACCGTCACGCCGAGGTCCGCGAGGTCCCCGGTGTCGCCCCCGAGGTCGTCGCGCAGCCGCAGCGCGTCGCCCACGGTCTCGACGAGCATCCCGGGCTCGGGCTCGAGCGAGAGCCGCACGCCGTGGCCGCGGGCGTGCTCGACCAGGCCGGGCAGGCGGTCGCGCAGGAGCGACCAGCCCGCGGCCGGGGACGCGCCGTCGGGCAGGACGCCGGAGAAGAAGGACACGCACTCGGCGTCGAGCACGGCCGCGATCTCGACCGCGCGACGCAGGAAGCGCAGCCGGGCGTCGGCCTCGGCGTCGACGAGCGTGGGCCGGTGCTTGCGGTACGGGTCGAGAAGGAACCGCGTGCCCGTCTCGACGACGACCCGCATCCCCGCGCCGCCGTGCATCGCGGCGAGGCGGTCGCGCAGCGCCTCGACCTCCGCGCGCCACCCGTCCGCGAACGGGTCCAGGTGCGGGAACCCGAGGGTGAGCGCGACCGCGCCGTAGCCCTCGTGCTCCAGCACGTCGAGCGTGACGTCGAGCGGGTGGTCCGTGAAGCCGTTGGTGCCGTAGCCGAGCGTGAACGGCGCGCCCCGCCCGGAGTCCTCGCGCCCGCTCACGTCTCGCTCATCTCGGCGCGTCCGTGCCCGGCCCGGCGCAGCAGGCGACCCGCGACCTCGACGCCCGCGAGCACGCCCACCGACGCGAGGCTGCCGCCGCGCGCCGCCCAGGCCGCCTGGAGCGGGAGCATCGCCCGGATCCCGGCCTTCGTCGCCGCGAACGCGTTGCTCGCCGACGGCGTGATCGCGGCGTCGACCTGACGCGGCAGCGCGGTCGCGAGGTACGCGCCCGCCGCCACGGCGCCCGCGACGGCCGTCGCCACACGCGTCGCACGGCCGGGGCCGGTCCCGCGACCGCGGCGCAGCGCCCCCACGCCGACGACCGCGCCGCCCACCGCGGTGGCCGCCGCCACCCCGGTGGCGAGGGACGACGTCGTGCCGTGCACCTCGCCGCGGGACACGAACGTCACGCCCGCGGTGTGCACCGCCATCCCCGCCGCGGCGGGCAGCGCGGCACGCAGGTGCCCGACGCCCGCACCCAGCAGGACGTCGAGACCACGGCACGCGGCCATGACGACGGGACCCACCGCGTGCTCCTTGGCGACCGTGTCGTAGGTCCAGACGCTCGCGGCGAGCGGGACGGCGACCGCGAGCGCCCGCGGTCCCCCGCCCGCGGCGGCGAGCCCCACGCCCGCGGCCGTGAGACCCACCGCGACCCGGAGCGCGCGGCCCTCGGAGATGCGCCCGGACGGGATCGGCCGCTCGGGCCGCTCCACCGCGTCCAGCTCGCGGTCCGCGTAGTCGTTGAGCGCCATGCCTCCGGCGTAGAGGCACGCGGACGCGAGTGGGAGCAGCGCACGGCGCGGCGTGAGCGGGTGACCGGCGGCGGCGGCGCCCGCGAGGGTGTCACCGACCACCGAGAGGACCGCGGGGGCGCGGACGAGGTCCAGGTGGTCGTGGAGCGAGCCGGTCACGGCCGGTCGGCCGGTGCGGCGCCGACGCGGGCAGCCGCCTCGCGGACCCAGTCCGTGAGCGCGACGGTCTGCGCCGCGAAGTCGTGCACGTCGCTCGCCCACGGGTCCTTGAAGAAGAACCCGAGCTCCGCGACCGGTCCCGCGTACCCCGCGGCGTCGGCGAGCGCGAGCAGGCGCGCGAGGTCGAGCACGAGCGGCGCGGCGAGCATCGAGTCGTAGGCGGACCACGTGGTCTGCAGCGTGAGGCGCGAGCCGAGGAAGCCCTCGACGTGCACGTGGTCCCACGCGACCTTGATGTCTCCGAGGTCCGGCACGTTGTCGATGTGCAGCGGCGTGACCTGGCTGCCCGTAAGGTCCTGCAGTCCGCGCGACTTGGAGACGAGCTTGCTCTGCACGGCCTCGGGGTCGGCCAGGGTGGCGCCGTCGCCGCCGCCGAGCAGGTTGGCGCCGGCCCAGGACAGGACGCGCAGGCCGCGCGCCGCGAAGGCGGGCGCCAGGATCGTGCGCAGCCACGTCTGGCCGGTCTTGCCGTCCTGGCCCGCGACCGGGACGCCGCGCTCGGCGGCGAGCTCGAGGAGCACCGGCAGGTGCATGCTCGCCGACGGCGTGAACTCCGCGAACGGGGCGCCCGCGAGCAGGGCCGCGTACGCGGTCACGGAGCTCGGCGGGAGCACGGCGCGCTCCGGGTCCGCGAGCGCGACGCGCAGGAGCTCCCGGTCGGAGAGCTCGGGGGCCGGCTCGGGCAGCGGCTCGGTCGACACGAGGTCGACCACGACGACGCGGGCGAGGCCGTGGCGCTCGCGGAAGTCGACGATGTCCGCGGCCAGGCGCTCCGCGGCGGCCTGCTGGGACTCGCGCGGTGCCCCCTCGGCGGGGTGGGCGGAGTAGCCGGGCCGGACCTCGGCGTCGGCCCGCTCCAGCGCGGCGTGCGCCGCGGTGAGCAGGCGCGGCGCGATCATCCCGGCCTCGACGAGCAGCTCGGCGCGCTTGACCATCGAGACGTCGGAGATGTCGTGGCCGCCGACGACGAGGTCGCCGAACGACGGGAGCGGCGCCGACGCGAAGGGCTCGGAGACGGTGACGCACCCCGTGGGCGCGGCACGCCCGTCCGCGATGGCGGCGAGGCCGAGGGCCGCGGTGGTCGCGACGGAGCCGCGGGCGCCGACGAGCCAGAGCCCCGTGCGCGCGTCCGGAGCAGGGCGGTCTGACGAGCCGTCAGAAGCGAAGTGGTGCATCGTTGCTCCCGTTCCCGTCGGCGGACGCCGGAGCGCCGCCGAGCACGACGACGATGGCCTCCCTGCCATCGTCGGACCGCACGCCCGGACGAGGGCGTGTGACCGCTCTCCGACCCGGTGGGCGCCCGGTCTGCTGCGACCCTAGCCACACTTTTGTCGAGGGTCAATCAAAAGCGTGCCTACTTTCGCGGAGCACGACGCTTGCACGATGCAAAAGCGCACGCCGGGGACGACCCGACGGTCGGCATCGCGCGGACACCGGCCGCCGGGTCGTCCCCGGAGAGGTGGGCTCAGCCCGCGGGAGAGAAGTCGAGCCGGTCGTCCACGACGGCCACGACGGACCACACGTTGCCGTCGGCGTCGGAGAGCTCGTAGGCGGGCAGGAGCACCGCCGCGCCGTCGGGCTGGTACTGCACCGCGTGCCCCAGGCGCGCGTCCGTGATCGTCACGTCCGTGACGGGCCACGCGAACCGGGCGCCCTCGCCGACCGTGGGCGGCACGGTCGGCGCCTCCGGCTCGGCGGGCGCGATCTCGGGCACGGCCTGCGCGGTGCCGTCCTCCCGCGCGAAGGCGATCATGCCTCCCCCGCCGAACCGCGGGTCGCCCAGGCGGTCCACGGCCTCCGCCGGGCTCACCACGTAGTACGCGCCGATCGCGACGCGCGGCGCCAGGCTCCCGTAGAGGGACGCGAGGCCGTCCCCGGAGTACGTCGCGCTCCACTGCGTCCCCGTGCGCCGCCCCTCGACGACCTCGTAGGCGGTCACGTCGGTCGCCCGCGGCGCGCCCTGGTCGGCGGGCTGCTCCGCCGCGACGACCTCGTACCCCGCAGGGTCCAGGCCGAGCGTCCCGAGCAGGTCGCGCAACCGCTCGACCGCGTCCGCACCGCTCGGCGGCGCACCGTGGTCCCGCTCCTGGCACGCGCCCGGCTCGGCGGACGGGCCGTCCGGCTCGTCCGCACCGTCGGCCGGCAGCGGCGTGACGGCCACGCAGCCCCACGGGTCCTTCGTCGGGTCGTTGTAGCTCACGCTCGCGAGGCCGTCGGGCTGCAGCGAGACGGTCGGCCCCGTCCAGTCCGCCGACCCCACGACGTAGGAGCCGTACTCCTCGCGCACCTCGCCCGAGACGCCGAGGACGTCCGCGACGCGCCGTGCGGTCTCCTGCGAGAACACGCCCGCGGCGTCGTACGCCCAGGCGTCCGCGCTGGTCCCCTGCGTCGAGAGGCCGTCCTGGTGGAACACCGTGCGCCCGCCCCAGGCGCCGGGGTAGGCCATGTCCGCCGAGGCCCGTGCGTCGGACGAGAACGCCTGCCCCGACGCGGCGGCGTCGGGGGCGAGGCCCGACTCCTCCTGGGCCGCGCCCGCGCCCCCCAGCCGGAACGGCGCGAGCGCCGTCGACTCCACGGCCGAGTCCCCCGCGGGCGACGCTCCCACCGCTCCGGCACCGAGCGCGTAGCCGCCCGCCCCGATGACGAGCGCCCCCGCCACCACCGCGGCGACCTGGAGCGGGGCCCGCCGACGCAGGCGTCGCGCACGGCGCTCGGCGAGCTCGTCGACGAGCGTCGCCGTCGGGCCGCCCGGCCCGGACAGCGGCTCGCCGGTCACCACCGAGCGGTCGCCGAACGCCTCGGGGACGCGGTCGCGGACCGCGGCCTCCAGGGCGCCGGTGTCCGGTGCGGCGCTCGCCGCCGGATCGGCGGCGCGCAGGCGCTCCAGGTCGACGTCGTCGGGCTGGTCGGGGGTGTGGCTGGTCATGTCGCCCTCCAGGTACTGCGGGGCCGCGCCGCGGGGGCGCGGCCGGTCGGGTCTACCCGTGATGTGTGCTCAGGCGCCCGACTCTTGCGCGAGGGCCGACTGCTCCGCCCACGCGGTGCGCAGCCGCGCCCGCGCCCGCGAGAGCGCCGCGTCGGCTCCCCCGCGCGACGTGCCGAGGACCGCCGCCAGGCCGTCGCCGCCCAGGCCCTCCCAGGCGTGCAGGAGGAGGATGCGCCGGTCGCGGACCGACAGCGCGCCCAGGGCGCGCCGCACCTCGTCGTCCTGCACGACGACGTGCTCGACGTCCGCGCCCTCGTCGCCCCGGTCGGGCACCTCGGCCACCGGCACCGCCCGCGCCTTGCGCCGGTGGTTGGCCAGGACGAAGCCCGCGGTGCGGTAGAGCCACGGGAGCTCGGCGCCGTCGGGCACGTCCTCGCGGCGCCGCCAGGCCGTCGCGAGGACCTCGGCCGTGAGGT
This sequence comes from Cellulosimicrobium sp. CpK407, assembly GCF_051844275.1. Classification (NCBI taxonomy): domain Bacteria; kingdom Bacillati; phylum Actinomycetota; class Actinomycetes; order Micrococcales; family Promicromonosporaceae; genus Cellulosimicrobium; species Cellulosimicrobium sp. CpK407. Next base: position 15,043 of record NZ_JBGNYC010000027.1, on the reverse strand, counting down.
CGTCGGCGTCCGGCCCGACGGAGCCGGCCGCGCTCGGCAGCCGGCGGCGGAAGTAGCGGTAGAGCGGCGTCGCGTGCGCGGCGAAGAGCGCGGCGAACCAGGCCTCGTCGTGGACGGCGGCGTCGGCTGCCTCGTCGGTCGTCACGGCGGCTCCTCGTCGGCGGGTCGGGGCTGTCAACCGCTCTGTGTCCCGGGGAGCCGGTTCCTTGCACGGCACGTCCTTCACCCGAACCTCACCCGCGACGGCACCGATCCTGCCACCGCGCAGCACCTACGCTGTGGGGCATGACGAGGACGGAGCCGGTCGACCTGCCGCCCCGCCACACGGGCGGCCGACGACGGCGGCACTGGGCGTCGTGGCTGGGCTGGGCGCTGATCCTCCTCGCCGTGCTCCTGGTGGTCTGCGTCGCGCTGCTCGCCCGCGACGCCCTCGCCGCGCGCGACGCGCTGACCCGCGCGCTCGACGAGGTCCCCGCGGCCGAGGAGGCGCTGCGCGCGGGCGACGTCGAGACCGCGGAGGCGGCCCTGGACCGGGTCCAGCCCTTCACCGCGACCGCGCGCGCGAGCACCGACGGCCCGCTGTGGTCCCTGGCCGCGCACCTCCCCGTGTACGGGCAGGACGTCCGCGCGTTCTCCGCCGCGGCGGCGACCGTGGACGACCTGGCCGCGACCGTGCTGCCGGCGCTCACACAGGCTCTCGGGGCCGTCGAGGGCGACAGCCTGACCGTCGCGGACGGGCGCGTCGACCTGGCCCCGCTCGCCGCTGCCGCTCCCGCCGTCGCCCGCGCCGCGGACGCGTTCGACGACATCGACGCGCGCCTCGCGGCCGTCGCGCCCGACGCCCTGCACCAGGAGATCGCGGAGCCGTACGCGACGCTCGTCGCCCGGACCGACGACCTGCGCCCCGTCGTGCGCACCGCCGACCGCGTCACCGCGCTCGGCCCGGCCATGCTCGGCGCCGACGGCCCGCGCCGGTACCTCGTGGTCGCGCTCAACAACGCGGAGCTGCGCGCGGGCGGCGGCATCCCCGGGGCGCTCGCGGTCCTCACGGTCGACGGCGGCGCGGTCTCCCTGGAGCGCCAGGCCTCGACGGCCGACGTCCCGCCGTTCGCCGAGCCCGTCCTCCCGCTGGACGCCGGGGTCGAGCAGCTCTTCACGGACCGCGTGGGCCGGTACGTGCAGGACACCCCGCTCACGCCCGACTTCCCCACGACCGCGGAGCTCACGGCAGCCATGTGGGAGCAGGCCCAGGGCGAGACGGTGGACGGCGTGGCCGCGATCGACCCCGTCGCGCTGTCGTACCTGCTGGAGGCCACCGGGGCGGTCCAGGTGCCGTTCGGGGACGAGACCGTCGCGCTCGACGCGGGCAACGTCGTCCAGGTCCTCCTCTCGGACGCCTACGTCGAGCTGGAGCCCGGGGAGCAGACGGACGCGTTCTTCGCCTCCGTCGCGTCGACCGTCCTCGGGACGTTCCTCGCCGGGGGCGCGGACCCCGCGCTCGCCCGCGACGCGCTCGCACGCGGCGCCGACGAGCACCGCGTGCTCCTCTGGTCCGCGCACCCCGACGAGCAGGACCGCCTGGCGGGCACGGTCGTCGCGGGCGACATCGACACCGCGGACCGCGCGGAGGGCTCCGTCGGCGTGTTCCTCAACGACGCCACGGGCGGCAAGATGAGCTACTACCTCGGCACGGACGTCCGGCTCACCGGCAGCGTGTGCACCGGCGGCGGACGGGTCGACACGTTCAGCGCCGCGCTCACGTCCACCGCACCGGCCGACGCCGGGACGAGCCTGCCGTGGTACGTGACCGGCGGCGGCATCTCGGGCGTCACCCCGGGGAACGTCCGCACGGTGGTCGTCCTCTACCCGCCGCGGGGCGGAGAGGTCGGCACCGTCCGGGTGGGCGGGGCACCGACGGGGGCGCTCGTCGCGGAGGTGGGGGGACGGCGCGCGACCTCGCTCCCCGTCGAGCTCGCGCCGGGTCAGAGCACGGCGGTCTCCTTCACCGTGACGACGCCGGGCGACGCCCCTGACCACCCCGGCGCCGACGGCACGATCGACGTGTGGACGACCCCGACGGTGTCGGCGCCCGGCCTCGAGGTGGTGCCGGTCGCCGCGTGCGGGTGAACCCTCGCGACGCCCTCCCGAACCTGCCGGCCCCGCCCCCGGGACGGGCGGACGGACGCGCGGTCTCCCGCCGAGGATGACGCCGAGGATCACGGCACGATAACGATGGTCCTGACGGGCACATTTCACCCGGACGACCGTCCAGTTCAGGGTCCGATCCTCGCTATCCTGGGCGCCTGTCGCTCGACCCGTGCCATCGGTCCGTGGCGCACGATGCATCACGGACCGCACTCCGGGGCTCTCTGTGTACCGGAACACCACAATCCCTGAACCGAGACGGGTGAAGAAGCCATGCGTACCTCGAAGGGTCTGCGCAGCACGGGACGGGCGGTGCTCGTCGGAGCGCTCTCCGCGGTCGCCGCGCTCCTGACCGTCCCCGTCGTCGCGACGACCGCGAGCGCTGCTACCACCGACCCCGAGACGTACGTCCCGGAGATCACCGTGGCCTCGCCGGTGTGCGACGGCGACGTGCCCTACCTCGACTACGTCTTCGAGCTCCCCGAGAACTACGAGAACGACGAGACGAACCCGCTCACGATCACCTGGGTCAACCCGGACGGCGAGGACGTCGTCCAGTCCGGCCTGGCGCTCTCGGGCCGCGTCCTGTGGCCGGGCGCCGAGGTCGACGGCGCGGGCAACCCCGTCGACTGGCCCGGCTGGAGCCTCGTGGACGGCGAGTGGGTCGTCGGCGACGAGTTCGACTGGGTCCGCGCGGGCGTGACGGTGGTCTTCGAGGTCAACCCGACGGCCGAGACCGTCGTGGCCTACCCGCCGTCGACGCCGGAGTGCGCGACGAACCCGCCCGGCACCCCGGAGCCGACGATCAAGGTCGACGTGCTCACGCCCGTGTGCGTCGAGGGCGTGTCCTACCTCGACTACGGGGTCTCGGTCACCGGCACGCCGAACACGACGGCGACCCTCACGTGGCACAACCCCGACGGCGAGGACGAGGTCATGGCCGACCTCCCCCTCAGCGGACGGGTGCTGTGGCCCGGCGCGTATCCCGAGCGCTTCGTCGACCTGCCGGCCGACGAGGGCTGGGAGCTCGTGAACAACATGTGGATCAACACCGCGACCCACGGCTGGGCCACGGGCACCGTGGACGTGACGTTCGCCGTGAACCCCGAGGTGACCGTCCCGGTGACCTACCCGCAGGACACGAGCAACTGCTTCCCGGGCGTGACGCCGGTCGACAACCCCGTCGCCGGGAGCCAGAACCCGACGCTCGCGGAGACCGGCGCGACGGTCGGCCTGTACGCGGCGATCGCGGCCGGGCTCGCCGTGGTCGGCGCGGCGATCGTCCTGCTGACGCGCCGGACCCGCAAGGGCTGACGGGCACCGCACGCACGACGAAGGCCTCGCACCCGGAAGGGTGCGAGGCCTTCGTGCATCGCCGGTCGCGACGAGACGACCCGTCGGGGGCGGGTCCGTCAGGCGGCCGCCCAGGCACCGGCCGCCAGGCGCGACTCCAGGCCCTCGAAGGCCCAGCGGTCGACGACGAGCACCGCGCCGCCCGGAGCGTCGGGGACGTACCACTGGAGCTGCTCGACGGTGCGCACCTCGGCCCCGGAGGGGTCGACGCACGAGAGCGTCCAGCGCGCGAGCGTGGCGGCCGTCCCCGCGACCTCGACGTCCGACTCGACCGCCTCCCCCACCGCGCGGGCCGCGAGCTGGTCGGTGCCCGGGCAGGTCGCGCCGTCGGGCACGTGGGCGGCGGCGGGGTCGACGCCGTCGAGGCCCGCCCCGGTGAGGATCTCGAAGGCGGGGCAGACCGCGTCCTCGGGGCACCCGCCCGAGCGGACCTGCGTGACGCCGTCGGCGGGCTGGAGCACGGACCAGTACTCGGCGGCCGGGAGCTGGAGGGGGCCGACCGGGACCTTGCTCTCGTCGGCGTGGGCGCCGTGCGCGCCGTGGTCCTCGGCCGTCGCCGGGCCCGAGCCTCCGTCGGCGGTCGCGTCGGGCTCGGAGCCCCCCGAGCAGCCGGCGAGGAGCAGGCCGCCGAACGCGACGGCCGCGAGGGAGAGGGAGAGACGGGTCGTTCGATGCTGCACGTGCACGTTGGTCGCCTTTCACGGTCGGAGGTCCCCGCAGCCCACTGGGGGGAGCTGCGGAGACCTCGTCGGTCTTGTCACGCTAGCGAGCGCGACCACGGGTCGAGATGCGTGAGACCCACACGATGGCGGCTCGCGGGTACGGGATTCCCCGTACCCGCGAGCCGTCGCGGCGGGACCTCGTCAGGGACGCCGGCAGTGCGTCAGCACGCGCCGCCGTCGGCCCACGGACCCCACGCCGAGGCGCCGGGGGTGTCGTTCTGGGTCCAGTAGCGCGCCGTCCACACGTGACCGCCGTGGCTCACGACCGCGCCGCCGGTGTAGACCGTGCCCGCGACCCAGGCCGCGGCGGTGCACTCGCCCGTGCCGGTGCCGGGGCCGCCCGGACCCCCGCCGCTCCCGGAGCCCGGGAGGTCGACGACGGTGACGCCGCGCGGGTGGTCGTACGTCGTGGCGTAGTCCACGCCGTCGACCGTGACGATCACGTTGGAGAACTGGGCGGCCGGCATCGACCACTTGAGCTGGTTCGTGATCGAGCCGCCCGCCGGGATGCCCCCCGTCGGGACCGTGAACTGCACGGTGTGGAAGTCGCCGTCGAGGCCGCCGACGTTGTCCCCCGTGTGGCCCTTCGCGGTGACCGTGGTCTTGAAGCCGCTCCAGTCGCTCATCTCGCCCGGGTCGGTCGTGCCGTACTGGAACGAGATCGTCGCGCCCGCCGGGATGTCCTTCGCACCGTTGTTGGCGAAGACGACCTTGGGCGAGATCGGGTAGTTGTTGTCGCCGAGCGCGAACTCCGTGTACCGGATGTCGACGTCGAGCGCCTGCGTCGGCATCGTCCGGTCGGCGTTCGCCTTCGACGCGCCGTACGGCGTCGTGGCCGAGAGCTTGCTGTGCATGAGGTCGACGAGCGTGCTGCCGATCTCGTACTGGCCCTTCGCCTGGTCGTAGCCGAAGTCGCCCGCGAGCTCCCAGATCATCAGGCCGCCGAGGCCGGTGTTCGCGACGTAGTCCGCCTTGGCCGCGATCGCCTCGGTCGAGTCACCGGAGAGGAACGTCTTCGTCTGCGCGTTCCACCACCACTCGTTCTTCGTGACCGGGTCGAAGTGGCGCTCGTACGTGCCCTGGATCGTGTCCGTGACGCCGTACGAGGAGACGTAGTCGCCCGTCACGCCCTTCTCGAGGTTGAGCACGTGCCACATCGGGTTGACGCCGGCCGGGACCGCGTTGCCCTGCGGGTCGCTGTCGTACCAGAGGTTGTCGATGCCCTCCGCGCCGTAGCCGCACTTGTTGTTCGTGCCCGCCGGGCAGAGGAACCCGGCCGGCGCCTTCGCGGTGCCGCCCATGCCGTACGTGCCGCCCTGGACGCCCTGGAAGCCGCGCGTGTAGAACGGCACGCCCAGGTTGATGCGGCCGGCCTGCATGGCGCCGCGGAAGTAGTGCGAGGCCCAGTCGCCGTTGAGGTAGCCGATGCCCTTGTACGCGCTGTACACGCCGCCGGCCGCGAGCTCGGGGTCCTTGCCGTCGTCGAACAGGGCGCCGTTGCCGCCCACGTACTCGTTCCAGGCGCCGTGCAGGTCGTACGTCATCATGTTCACGTAGTCCGTGTACTGCGTGACCTGGTAGACCTCCATGCCGCGCAGCAGCCAGCCCGACGACGGCGTCGCGGTCGTCAGCATGTAGTACTCGCCGTCCTGCGCGCCCGCCGCGTCGAGCTTCTCGCGCAGGGTCTTCATGAGGTTCACGTAGCCCTGGAAGAGCTGCCCGCGGCGCTTGTCGGAGATCTGGAAGTCGTCCGGGTTGCCGGCCTGGTTGTTGGACGTCGGGTACTCGTAGTCGATGTCGATGCCGTCGAACCCGTACTGGCGGACGAAGTCGACGACCGAGTCCGCGAAGGTGTCGATGCGCGCCTGCGACTCCGTCATCGTGTAGAAGCCGCCGGACGCGACGCGCTTCCCGCTCGCGTCGAAGTAGCCGCCCGTCTCGGCCCAGCCGCCCACGGCCGGGATGACCTTGACGCCCGGGTGGGCCTTCTTGTACTTCGCCAGCAGGTTGAAGTGGCCCGTGTAGTCGAGCGCCGGGTCCATCTCCGCACCCGCGACGCCCGGCCACGTCATGTCCGTCGCCGCGTTGCCGGCCGCGCCCGCGTTCACGGAGACCTTGTCGTTGCCGTCGATGTGCGCGAACGCGTAGTTGATGTGGGAGAGCTTGTCCCAGGGGATGTCGCTCGCGAGGTAGCGCGGCTGGCCGTTCGTGCCGGTCCGCCAGCTCGAGAAGTAGCCGATGACGCGGCGGTCGAGCCCGTTCGGCAGCTTCTCCCGACCGCTCTCGTCGTACACGTCGCAGTAGGGCGTCCTGACGCCCGGCGTCTGCGCCATGCCGTCAGGACGGCACTTCTCGTCCGGGTTCGCGGCGGGGTCGGTCGTCGGGTCCGTCGTGGGGTCGGTCGTCGGGTCCGTCGTGGGGTCGGTCGTCGGGTCGGTCGTCGGGTCGGTGGTCGGGTCCGTCGTCGGGTCGGTCGTCGGGTCCGTGGTCGGGTCCGTCGTCGGCTCCTCGGTCGGGGTGTCGCCGCACGCGCCGAGCGACTCCCAGGGGCCGTACGCCTCCGCGCCCGGGACGTTGTTCTGCGTCCACCACTTCGCCCGGTAGTTCTGGCCGCCGTACGCGACGGTCGCGCCGCCCACGTAGGCGGGGGTCGCGGACCAGGGGTCCGCGCACGCCGTGGCCGTGGCGGCGGCGAGGGGGGTCGTGGCCTGCGCGGCCGCGGCACCGGCGAGGCCGGTGGCCAGCACGGCGAGCGTCGTGACGGCCGCGACGACCTGTGGCCGGCGTCCGGGAGCGCGGGGGGCGCGCGCCCGAGGGGTCAGGGACAACCGCATGGGGTACCTCGATCTGCTGGGTCGGTGCGCACGACGCCGGACGGCGTCGCGTCGGGCACGGTCGCCGGGGGGAGGGCGACCGACGGGTGAAGGGTTGCTGAGGGGTGCCGAGCGGGACCCGTCACGACGGCGGTCGACGACGGAGGCGTTCGGTGACGCGGCGAGGGGAGGGTGCACGGGCGGGTGCACGGGACTCGTCACCGCACCCGCCGTCGACCACGTCGTGGACGGGGCCCCGCTCGGCGGCGCCGGTCGCTCGTGGCGACCGGCGCCGTCAGGGGTGGGCGTCAGCAGGCGCCCAGCGACTCCCAGGGGCCGTACTGCTCCGCGCCCGGGACGTTGTTCTGCGTCCACCACTTCGCGCGGTAGCTCTGGCCCAGGTAGGAGACCGTCGCGCCACCGGTGTAGACCGCGCTCGACGACCAGGCGGGCGCCATGCACGTGCCCGGGTCGGTCGGGTCCGTGGGGTCGGTCGGATCGGTCGGGTCGGTCGGGTCCGTCGGGTCCGTCGCGCCGCACGTGCCGGTCGCCTCCCACGGGCCGCCCGCGCTCGGGCGGTCGCCCTGGGTCCACCACTTGGCGCGGTAGTTCTTCCCCTCGAACGACACCGTCGCGCCGCCCGTGTACACCGCGGTCGACGACCAGGCGGCCAGGCAGTCCGTCGGGTCGGTCGGGTCCGTCGGGTCGGTCGGGTCCGTGGGGTCCGTGGGATCGGTCGGGTCCGTCGGGTCGGTCGAGCCGTCCGTGCCGTCGACCGGACCCGCCGGGAGCGCACGGACCTTGTCCGTGAAGGTCCCGAGCAGCGTGCCGTCGTGGTTGCCGGAGAGGTCCCACCACATGCCGCCGCCGAGGTTCAGGCGGTCGATGTACTCCGCCTTGGCGGCGACGGACCGCGCGTTGTCGTAGCCCCACCACTGGTCGCCGTCGTAGCGCCAGGCCGAGACCGTCGCCGGGTCGTAGTAGTCCTGGCCCCGAGTGCGGAGCTTGTCGTAGTCCTCGTTGCCCGCCTCCCAGGTGCCCGGTGCGGCCCCGTTCGCCGCCGACCACGGGGCCGAGGACGTGACGCCCTTCCAGCCGCGACCGTACATGGCCATGCCGAGGCCGAGCTGGCTCGGGTCGACGCCGCCGCGCAGGTACTCCTGCACCGCCTTGTCGGCGCTGAACTGGCGGTTGGCCGCCCGCGGGTCGGCGGGGTCGTCGTACAGGTTGGCCTGGGGGCCGGCGAGCGCGGGGTCCCACGCGCCGTGCAGGTCGTAGCCCTGGACGTTGCCGTAGTCGAGGTACTCGAAGATCGCCGGGTCGTTCCAGCCGCCCGCCGCGATGTCGTCCGGGTTGGCCGGGAGGAACGCCGAGAGCAGGTAGTGCTTGCCGGTCTGCGCGCCGTACGCGTCGAGCTGCTTGCGGAACTCGGCGAGCAGCAGCTTGAAGTTCGCGCGGTCGTTGACGGTGTCGACGTAGTTGCCGACCTCGCCGTTGTTCGAGCCGGGCCACTCCCAGTCGATGTCGATGCCGTCGAACACACCGGCGGCGGCGCCGGCCCCGCCGCGGCCGTCGATCACCGGGAGGTTGCCCTTGATGTAGATGTCGATGCACGACGACACGAACTTCTCGCGCGACGCCTGCGTCGCGGCAGCCCGCGAGAAGTTCTTGGACCAGGTCCAGCCGCCGATGGAGATGAGGGCGCGGAGCTGCGGGTTCTTCGCCTTGAGCTGCTTGAGCTGGTTGAACGAGCCGGCGAGCGGCTGGTCCCACGTGTCGGCGACGCCGGCCACGGAGTTCGCGGCGGTGTAGCCCATGCCGAAGTCCGCCCACGCGTCACCAGCGCCGTCGGAGCCGTTGGGCCCCGTGCCCTGCGCCTTGTTCGCGATGAAGCACGTGAGGTTCTGGTAGTGGATGTTGCCGAACGAGTAGTTGATGTGCGTGAGGTCCTGGGCAGCGCCGGAGTCCTGGACCTTCTTGAGCTGGAAGTTTCGGCCGTACACGCCCCACTGCGTGAAGTAGCCGACGTTCCGGTAGCCGTTCACGTCGCTGTCGCCCGGGTGGGAGACGGCGGCGGGTGCGACCTCGGCGGCCTGGGCCGGTGCGACTCCCGCGAGGAGTCCGCCGACGAGCGCCGCAGCGGTCGCGAGCGCCGCGACGCGTGCGCCGCGACGGCGCCCGGGTCGGGGTGGTCGGGTGAAGAGGGACACGTCCATGGGTCCTGCCTCGCTGCTGGTGCGGTGGGCCACGCTGCCGTCCTCCGGAGTCGTCGTCGCCCTCGGGTCCTCTCGAACGTAATGACGCGGGCACCGCGGCGTTATCCGCGCTTCCCACATTGTTCATGGTGCGAACTTACCCGCCACGTAAGGGTTCACCCGTAGGACAGAGACCCTCAGAAGCGGACGAATCACACCGAATCGAACGCGGCTCGCGCCCCTCGCTACGTAGCGTCCCGACGGGGTGGTGGGTTCCCCTCAACGCCCCACGCGGTGCGCGAGCACGGTGAGCTCGACGCGCGAGCGCACCCCGAGCTTGCGGAACACGCGACCGAGGTGCACCTCCACCGTGCGCACCGAGAGGTACAGCTGGTCCGCGGCCTCCCGGTTGGACGCGCCCTGGACGACGAGCAGCGCGACGTCGAGCTCGCGCTCGGTGAGCTCGTCGGACCACCGACCCCGGAGCTCGGCGAGCGCCTCGTCCGACACGTCGCTCTCGCGCACGGCGAGCCGGCACGCGTCCGGCGGCACGGGACGGGCCACGGGCTCGGCTCCCGGCCGCTGCCCGCCGAGCACCCCGGGCAGCGGCGCGTGCAGGCCCGCGGCGCGCGCCGCGGCCGCCCACGAGCCGGCGGGCGCGCCGCCCACCACGGCCCCGGTCGCCGCTGCGACCGGCCCCGCGGGCACCGGCGTCCCGGGGGCGTCGTCCGTCACCGGTCCGCCGAGGAGCCGGACGACGTCCGCGTGCTCCTCCCGCGCGATCGTCGTCCAGGCGTCCGCCCCCGCGTCGTCGAACAGCTCGATCGCGGACAGGAAGAGGCCGTGCGCACGCTGCAGCTCTCCGGCCCGCACGAGAGCCCGCGCGGCGCAGAGGTCCGTCCGCGCGTGCTCGTAGGGCGAGGCCGTGGTCCGGTTCACGCGCGTCGCCCGCTCGAGCGGCACGGTGAGGTCCTCGGGTGCGGCGAGAGACACGTCGGCCCGGACGAGCGTCGCCGACCGCAGCGAGGGCGGCAGCTCCTTCGCGTCCACCTTCCGCCGGGCCAGCGCGCGCTGCGCCGCGTCGTGGCGCCCGGCGACGACCCAGGCCTCGACGTCGTCCAGCCCGGGCAGGGGGAGCATGCGTGCGCTGTCGGGGCGCTCGCGCTCGGCCGCGAGCTCGAGGAGCGTGGCCGCCTGGGTCACGTGGTGCGCGAACGCCGCGCCCATCGCCCGGTCCACGAGGAGCCCGAGCCGGACCGGGCGGGACGTCGGGCTCGCGCACGTCTCCTCGAGCGCCGTCGCCACCGGTCCCACGACGCCGCGGGTCATCATGTCGAGACGGCGCGCCGCCGCCACGCCGAGCCCGGCGAACGGCAGCCCGAGCGGGAGCCGGAACGCCGCCTCGGCGAGCTCGTCCGCGGCCCGGGTCAGCGTGCCGCGCCACAGGTGCACGAGCGACTGGGCCAGCCGGACGTGCGCCTCCGCGAGCGGCGTGAGGGCGGCGTCCGGCCCGTCGAACCACCGGCCGCCGTCGCGGACCGGCGCGAGGGACGCGACGACGCTCGCGAGCGTCTGCGCCGCGTCGTCCAGCCGGTCGTCGGCCGCGAGGGCGAGCGCGCGGCTCACCTGCAGCGACGCCTCGTGGTCGGGACCGAGGTCGACGTCGGGGACCACGCCGCGCTCGCCCACGCCGAACACGGCCGCCCAGGACCGTGCGAGGGCGAGCCCCGCGGCCGTCTCGTCGTCGTCGCACCACGACGCGAGGAAGGTCGCCGTGTCGAGGAGCTGGGACGTGCTCACGCCGTCGCCCCGCTCGGCGTGCAGCCGTGCCGCGTTGAGCACGCCCGACACGACCCCCGCCACGGCGTCCGGCGCGAGGTCGTCGGGCTGTCCGCCGCGCAGGTAGGGCGAGAGGACGTCGTCCGGCACCTGGCCCTCCGCGAGCGTCAGCGCGGCGACGAGCGGCCCAAGCGTCCGCGCGCGCAGCGCGTCGTCGCCGCTGCGAGACGCCTTGCGCAACCAGTCCGCCGCGTCCTGCACGTGGCCCGACCGCAGCGCGGCGACGCCCGCGATCGCGAACGCCTCGGCGCGGTGCTCGGTAGCGGCCTGGCTCGCGGCCTCGCGGGCCACCTCGTGCGCCCAGACGACGTCCCCGCGGTCCAGGTGCCGACGCGCGATCCGCAGCAGTCCCGGGACGAGCGCCGGGTCGCCGACGAGCGTCGCGAGCGCCGAGTGCCACACCGCGACGTCCTCCTCGCCCGCCCGGCGGTGCGCCTCGGCGAGCGCGACGTGCGCCGAGGTGCGCTCCGCGAGCCGCGCGTCCGCGTGGACCAGGGACCGCATGCGCGGGTCGACGAACGCGAAGCGGCCACCCACGAGCGCGAGGTGCTCGGCGAGCGGGCCGTCGAGGACCTCGTCCATCGCGAGGCCGGTCGCCGACAGCAGCAGCTCCGTCCGGTCCACGACGGCCACGGCCGCGACCAGGAGCGCGTGCCGCTCCCCCTCGCTGAGGGCGGCGAGACGGTCGGCGAAGAGCGAGCGCACGGCGGGCACCGCCGGCAGCGGGTCCGGGAGGATCGACCCCCCGGAGAGCTGCTCCGGCGTGAGCAGCGCCGCCGTCTGGGTGAGCGCGGCGGCGTTGCCGCCGAGGAGCGACGCGAGGCGCGCCGCGACGTGCGGCGCGACGGCGAGCCGGCGCTCGACGAGCAGCAGGTGCAGGGCGTCGGCGGGCGCGAGCGGCGGGACCGCGCGGAGCTCGAACGGCCCGGAGGACGGGTCGAGCGCGCCCGCCGTCGCCGTACCGAGGAGCACGACCGGCGCGTGGCGCTGCGCGACGAGGCTCGCGAGGACGGCCCTGCTGAGCTCGTCCTGGAGGTGCAGGTCGTCGGCCACGAGCACGACCGTCGCGCCGTCGAACGACTCCACGAGGAGCTCGGCGAGCGCGACCGCCGCGACCTCCGGGAGGTGGCCGAAGCCGGGGTCGACGGGCTCGAGGACGCGCGTGAGGCGCTCCGGCACGACGCCGCCCGCGAGCTGCGACACCTGCGACACGAGCGACACGACCGCGGAGCCCGGCGCGGGAGCACCCGCGGGCGGGCGACACCGCAGGGTGAGCGTCGGGCGCGCGAAGGTGGACGTCGCGACGGCCTCGCACACGAGCTCGAGCGTCGCGCTCGCCCCCATGCCGCGCTCGGCCGTCCACACGAGGCCGCCCTTGCCCTCGCTCACGGCAGCGAGCGCGCGGTCGACCTCCTGCGCGCGGGAGGAGAGTCGCTCGAGCCGTCGCGCGGACCGCGTGTCCGCGCGACGGTGCGGCTCGGGAACCAGGTAGTCGTGCTGTTCTGACATGTCGGGACCCTCCGTCCGGGGGCTTCGTCGCCCGTCGACCGGATGAAATGTTAACAACCCTCCGTAAACAAGGGATCACCACATCGTTTCCCGGTCGTCACACGACCGCCACCTGGGCCGACGGCGCTTGCCCCGTCTGGGACGGAGGGCTAGCCTGGCCTCGATCCCCGTCGCGGCCACGGTTCTCGTGCGCCCCGACCCGGGTGCGGCGCCCACGGCGCCGCCGCCACGAGAGCGAGGTGAGCCCCATGCCGGACGGCAGCAGTCATAGAACCGTGCACTGCGCGCTCACCCTCCGTGGCCCGCAGCCCGTCGCCTGAGTCGGCGAAGCCCGAGGACTCGCGCGGCCGGCCGTCGCCCCGCGCGGGGAGGTCGCCAGTGCGCACCGCGCGCGCCGTCGTGCGCGCCGCAGGAACACCCGCCGACGCACCTCGCCGACCCACCCGCGCCCGCCGCCCACCCCGTGGCGCTCGCCCGTGGTCGTCGGCCCGCCGAGAAGGACGACCACCATGACCCAGCGCTCGCCTGCCACCGAGACCCGGACGCGCCCCGCACGCCTTCCCCTGCGCGACGCGCGCGAGGACCGACGTCGCGCCCGCCGACCGAACCTGGAACGCCAGTCCATCTCCTTCACCGTCGGCCTGTACGTGTTCATCTGCGTCGCCCTGCTGCTCGCGCACGTCACCGCCGGAGGTGTCTGATGACGACGACGCTGCCCGAGCCCACGGGCCTCGCCCTCACGGCCGGTGCCGACCGTGCCCTCCCCGCCCCCGCACGCGGCGGGCTGGACCTGCACGCCCGCGCGCAGGGCACCGGCGCACCCCGGTTCGACCCCCGCGTCCTGCGCTCCCGCTGGGTCCAGGTCGGCGTGGGCGACCCCGACGCGACGGCCCGCGCCGCCGAGCACGGCGTCGACTTCGCCGCCGCCGGCGACCGGGTCTGGGAGACCGACGCGCACGTCTACCTCCCGGTGACCGCCACGCGGCGCGACGGCGACCGGGTCGTCTACGAGCGGATCGTGCTCGCCCTCTCCCCCGACGTCGTCGTGACCGCCCAGCCGCAGCGCCACTACGGCGTCTTCGACAAGGCGATCGCGCGCATGCGGCGCACCCCGTGGCTCACCGGATCCTCCTACGGGGTGGCGTACGCGCTGCTCTACGCGCTCAACGAGGCGGCGGACCGCGTCGTGTCGTACGCGAGCGACCTGCTCGAGGACATGTCCGACGAGATCGACGAGGCGACGCGCGGCGTCGACTCCCGCGGTCGGGAGATCGGGGTGAGCGACATGCAGGACACCATCACCCGCATGAACCGCGCGGAGGAGATCGTCTCGCGCGCCCAGGAGTCCCAGCTCTCGCTCGCGCGCGCCGCGCGGCACCTGCGCAGCGAGATCGCCGACTCCGACCCCGTGCTCGCCGGGCTCGTGGAGACCCTGGTGGCCGACATCGACGGGGTGAAGCAGCACGCGAGCTTCGAGCACGACAAGGTGCGGTACCTCCAGCAGGCGATCATGACCTCGCTCGACGTCAAGCAGGCCCAGATCGTCAAGGTCTTCACGATCATCACGGCCGTGTTCCTGCCGCCGACGCTCATCGCGTCGTTCTACGGCATGAACTTCACGCACATGCCCGAGCTCGACCGCCCCTACGGCTTCACGCTCACCGTCCTGCTCACCCTCGTGGCAGCCGTCATCCCGCTCGCCTACATCAAGCGCCGCGGCTGGCTCCGCTGACCCCGACAGCGCGCGCTCGCGTCTCGCCGGCGAGCCCGGCCCGCGGCGCGCGCTCGGGTCTCCAGCCCGCGGGCTCGGGCCTCAATCCCGCGGGCTCGGGCCTCAAGCCCGCGGGGTTGGGCCTCAATCCCGCGGGGTCGGGTCCGCGGCGCGGGTGGCCTCGGTGCTCGGGGCTGCGGCGCCGTCACCCTGGCCTGTCGGGCGTGGGTTCTCGGAGCGCCGCTCTGACCCCCCTTCGCATCCGAGCCCACCCCCACCGCTCTTCCATCAGCCCACCCACAGCCCGCCGCCCGGCCGACCAGGCCGTCCTCGCAAGCCGAACAGGCGACCACGGCTCGTCAGGCACCCCCCGACGATCCACAACCACCTGCTCGACGTGACGTCGCCACGACTCGACGCGACATCGCTACGACCAGCACCGTCCGACGGTGACGCAACCCACGGCCAGGGCGCAGCGGCACCGGGAGCCGGAAGCCGGAAGCCGGAAGCCGGAAGCCGGAAGCCGGAAGCCGGGAGCCGGGAGCCGGGAGCCGGGAGCCGGGAGCCGGGAGCCGGGAGCCGGGAGCGACCGTGCCACGCGGCGACCGAAGGCGACAGCGGGAGCATGCTCGGTGAACCGACACCGCGGGCAGTCGCCCCAGGTGGGCGGAGACCGGGGCGAGACGACGCAGGGCGGGGTGGGTGGTGGTGCCGCGTCGTGGTCGGGCCTGGCGGGAGCCGCGAGGAACGAGCGGC
>NZ_JBGNYC010000026.1:0-62727 GCF_051844275.1 Cellulosimicrobium sp. CpK407 | reverse complement strand
GTCGGTCGCTACGAGGCGAGGTCCGCACCCGCGGCGGGTCCGGCGTCGGGCACGCGCGGCCACGGGACGGCGTGGCCCGACGCGAGCGACGCGCGCGCGTCGAGGACGCGCTGGTTGGTGCTGCCGCGGAACGCGAGGGTGAGGTCGCGGCGCGCGAGCTCGAAGCGGCCGTCGACGAGCACGTCGACCTCGGCGAGCAGCGCGCGCTGGTCGGGGGAGCCGGTGCGCAGCTCCTCGAGGGTGTAGCCCGTCCAGCACCACACGTCCTTGCGGTCGCCGTGCTCCGCGCGCAGCCGGCGGACGAGCCGCAGGCACACCTCCGTGTTGAGGAACGGCTCCCCGCCGAGCAGGGAGAGGCCCTGCACGGCGGGGTGCGCGAGGTCGGCGAGGACGCGCTCCTCCAGCGCGTCGTCGTAGGGGCGTCCGTAGCGGAAGCTCCACGCGGCCTCGTTGAAGCAGCCCTCGCACGCGAACAGGCAGCCGCTCACGTAGAGCGAGCAGCGCACGCCCTCGCCGTCGACCATGACGAACGGCTTGTAGTCCGCGACGTACCCCCGGCTGACGCGGTCCGAGCGCCAGCCGGGGCCGGGGGTGCGTGCCACCGTCCCTCCTACGCGGTGCCCGACGGCGCAGCCCGGCCCGGGGCGGTCGGCGCGCCGTCGTCCGCGGTGGACGACGTCGGTCCCGCCAGGTGCTTGACCCGCGCGGAGATCTCCGCGTGGCGGCCGTGCACCATGGGGCGTTGCTGCGGGTTGCCGAGGTACCCGCACGTGCGCTTCACGACGTCGCACGTGCGCGGGTCGGCGTTGCCGCACGACGGGCACGCGAAGCCGCGCGCGGTCGGGTCGAAGTCGCCCGTGAACCCGCACGCGTAGCAGCGGTCGATGGGCGTGTTCGTGCCGAGGTAGCCCACGCGGTCGTACGCGTAGTCCCAGACGGCCTCCAGCGCCCTCGGGTTCTGCTGGAGCACCGGGTACTCGCAGTAGTGGATGAACCCGCCCGACGTGTACCGCGCGTACTCGGCCTCGAAGTCGAGCTTCTCGAACGGCGTCGGGTTCTTGCGGACGTCGTAGTGGAAGCTGTTCGTGTAGTAGTCCTTGTCGGTGATGTCGGGCACCGCGCCGAACCGCTCCCGGTCGAGGCGGCAGAACCGGTCGGTGAGGCTCTCGCTCGGCGTCGCGTAGACGCTGATGCGGTACCCGGTCCGCGCCGTCCACCCCGCGGCGTGGGCGTGCAGGGTGCGCAGCACGTCGAGCGTCAGCTCCTTGGCCCGCGGGTCGTGCTCCCAGGCGCCGCCGTAGAACGCGGCGGCCACCTCGTACAGCCCGATGTACCCGAGCGACACCGTGGCGCGGCCGTCGCGGAAGAGCCGGTCGACGTCGTCGTCCGGAGCGAGACGCTCCCCGAACGCCCCGTGGACGTAGAGGATCGGCGCGTTGCCCGGCGTCGCCTCCTTGCAGCGCTCGATGCGGAAGACGAGCGCGTCGTGCACGGTCTCCAGGCGCTCGTCGAGCAGTCGCCAGAACGTGTCGAGGTCGCCGTCCGCCTCGAGCGCGATGCGCGGGAGGTTGAGCGTCACGACGCCCAGGTTCATGCGCCCCTCGGAGACGTCCTGGCCGTGCTCGTCCTGCCAGCCCTGGAGGAACGACCGGCACCCCATGGGCACCTTGAACGACCCGGTGAGCTCGACGATCTTGTCGTACGACAGCACGTCCGGGTACATGCGCTTCGTCGCGCACTCGACCGCGAGCTGCTTGAGGTCGTGGTTGGGGTCGCCGGGGTCGAGGTTCACGCCGCGGCGCAGCGTGAAGATGAGCTTGGGGAAGATCGCGGTGCGGCCCTCGCTCCCGAGGCCGCGGATCCGGATCTGGAGGATCGCGCGCTGGATCTCGCGCTCCAGCCAGCCCGTGCCGAGCCCGAACCCGACCGACGTGAACGGCGTCTGCCCGTTCGACGTGAACAGGGTGTTGATCTCGTACTCCAGCGACTGCATCGCGTCGTAGATGTCCTTGCGCGTCTTCTCGCGCGCGTACTCCTCGTGCGCGGCTTCGTCGGCGATCCAGCGGCGCGCGTCCGCGAGGTGCTTCTCCAGGTTGCGCTCGGCGTAGGGAGCGAGGAGCTCGTCGATGCGGTTGACCGAGCACCCGCCGTACTGGCTGGAGGACACGTTCGCGATGATCTGGCTGATCTGCGCCGTCGCGGTCTGGATCGAGCGGGGAGGCTCCACCTGCGCGTTCCCGATCCGGAAGCCGCTCGACAGCATCGACCGGAAGTCGATGAGGCAGCAGTTCGTCATGGGCGCGTAGGGGTGGTAGTCGAGGTCGTGGTAGTGCAGGTCGCCCTTCTGGTGGGCGTTCGCGACGTGCGGCGGGAGCATCCGCAGCCCGATCGCCTTGCCCACGGTCCCGGCCGTGAGGTCGCGCTGGGTGTTGAAGACCTCGCTGTCCTTGTTCGCGTTCTCGTTGACGACCGTGGAGTCCTTGTCCAGCAGCCGCACGATCGAGTGGTTGAGGTCCGTCGCCCGGCTGCGCGCGAAGTCGCGCTGCACGCGGTAGTCGATGTAGGCGCGCGCGACGTCGTACTCGTGCGACCCGAGCAGCACGTGCTCGACGACGCCCTGGATCTCGTAGATCTTCACGGTGCCGACGAACCGCGCGGCGATCTCCGCGTCGACGCGGTCCACGACCTCGTCGACACGGCTCCGGTGCGCGGCCGTGAGGTCGCCGTGCACCTCCGCGAAGGCCTTCGCCACGGCGGCGCGGATGCGGCCGTCGTCGAACGGCCGCCGACGGCCGTCGCGCTTGAGGACCTCCAGCGTGGCGGTCGTGCTGCGCGGTGCTGCCTGGTCGAGCTCGATGGTGGTCATCGCTCGTCCCCTCTGCCCACCGAGTTCTCGTCTGCGTCCCGCAGGGGTTGCGAGACGGACCGCACCCCAACATGTGGGGTCTGGATCACGGCTGCGCCACCATATCTAGTCCACGGGGCGCGTGCGACGCGGATCCCCGGCGTGGCGGCGAGCGCGGGACAGGTCGGGACCTTGGTCCCGTCGGGGCGGGTCCTGAGGCCCGGCGCGACGGGGATTTCTCGCGGTCGGGACCGTGCGTCGCGGCGCTAGCCTCGGGGCGTGTCCCGACGTCCCCCCGGCTGGGTGCCGAACCAGCACGGCGCGTGGCCGATGCTGCTCCTGCCGTTCGTCGTCGGGTCGGTCCGGGGGATCCAGGACGCCGGGTTCCGGCCCGTGACCGTCGCGCTCGGTGCGCTGTGGCTCGTCGGCTACCTCGCCTACTTCGCGGCCGGGCTCTGGCTGAAGTCGCGTCGTCGGCCGCGCTACCGGCGCCCGATGCTCACGTACGGCGCGACCGCCGCGGCGCTCGGGCTGGTCGTGCTCGCGCTCGACCCGGCGCTCGTGCTCTGGGCGCCCGCGTTCGTCCCGTTCCTGGCGCTCGGGCTGTGGGCCTCCGCCCAGCGCACCGAGCGGTCGGTCGCCGCGGGCGGCGCGATGACCGTCGCGGCGTCGCTCATGACGGTCGTCGCGTACGCCGCGTGCCGGCCCCCGGGCGCGCCCGTGCTGGCGGTCCCCGTGGTGGTGTGGCTCGTCGCCGCGCTCCTGCTCGCCTACCTGCTCGGGACCGTGCTCTACGTCAAGACGATGATCCGCGAGCGCGGCGTGCGGTCGTACGTCGTCGCCTCGGTCGCGTACCACGCGGCGGTCACCGTCGCGGCGGGCGTGGTCGCCGTCGTGCACGACCCCTCGTGGTGGTGGGCGACGGCGTTCCTCGCCGCGGCGACGGTGCGCGCGGCCGCGCTGCCGGGACGGCCCCTGAGCCCGCGGGCCGTCGGGATCGGGGAGATCGTCGCGACCGTGCTGCTGCTCGTCGTCGCGCTCGCCGTGCGGTAGGGCTGCCGTCCGTCTCGCGCGGGTCCTGCCCCCCGTGCTGCCGGGTGCGGACGACGGCTGCCGGACGGTCGGCGGCGTCCGGTGGTTCACTGGCCCGATGGACGACGACGCGCCCCTCACGGTCTCCGGCCTCGGCGAGCGCGTCGAGGCCGTCTCGGCGCTCTACGCGCGCAAGTTCGGCGTCGAGCGCGACCCGGACTGGTTCATGCTCAAGCTCGCCGAGGAGGTCGGGGAGCTCACCCAGGCGTTCCTCGTCACGACGGGACGCACCCGCCCGCGCGGGGACGCACCGCCGTCCGGCGCCGCCCCTGACGGGGCCACCGGGAACGACGGCGGGGCCTCGCCCCTCGCGGACGAGGTCGCCGACGTCCTGGCGCACCTGCTCCTGCTCGCGCGCTCCCAGGGGGTCGACGTCGACGCGGCCGTACGGCGCAGGTGGCTCGCGTGGGAGGCGGAGCTGCCGTGACCTGGCGCCGGTCCGGCGCCGTGCGGCCGGGGCGCTACCGGCGCCGCTAGGGTGGCGCCGTGACCGACCACCGCACCGATCCGCCCGTCAGAGCCGACGAGGTGGCTACGCTGCGCGGCTTCCTCGACTTCCACCGCGACACGCTGCGCTGGAAGACGTCGGGCCTCGACGCGGCCGAGCTCTCCCACCGGCTCCGGCCCTCGTCGATGACGCTCGGCGGGCTGCTCAAGCACCTCGCGTTCGTGGAGTCGAACTGGTTCTCCGAGGTGCTGCTCGGTGACCCGCTCATGGCGCCGTTCGACACCGCCGACTGGGCCGAGGACCGCGACTGGGACTGGACGACGGCGGCGGGCGACTCCCCGGAGGAGCTGCGCATGCTCTTCGACCGTGCCGTCGCGGCGTCCGACGCGATCCTCGACGACGCGCTCGCCGACGGCGGCCTCGACCGGCTGAGCGTGCGAGCGGACCGCCACACGGGCGAGCGCTGGAACCTGCGCTGGATCCTCGTCCACATGATCGAGGAGTACGCCCGGCACAACGGCCACGCCGACCTGCTCCGCGAGGCGATCGACGGAACCGTCGGCGAGTAGCGCCCGGCGACGACCGGCGTCGAGGGCAGGAGAAGTCGCGGTCGCCTCGTCCGGACGCGACCGTCTCGTGCGCTCGGCGCCGTGCGGGTGACGGTTGCCGCGAGGGGCGTCGCCCGGGACCATGGCCGCGTGACCGCTCCTGAGCAGCCCTCGTCCGTCCCTCCCTCGCGCCGTCCGAGCGTCGCGACCGTGGTCCTCGCGGCGCTCGTCCTGGTCGGCGTCGCCCTGCTGGCCGTCGCGGGCTGGGTCGCGAGCCGCCCGACGGCGTCCGGATGGTTCGCGTACGCGCCGCTGTCCGGCACCACGTTCGTCCCCGGCGGGGCGTACCCGCTGGGTACCGCGGCGCTCCTCGCCGGCGCGGGCGCGCTGCTCCTCGGAGGCGCGGTCGGGTTCGTCGTGGGCCGCCGCAGCGGCCCGGCTGCGGTGGTGGGCTCCGGGACGACCGGACCCGGCACCTCCGGCCCCGGCGGTGCCGCGGGCCCGGGCGAGACCTCGGGTCACGGTGCCGACGAGGCGCCTGCCGGATGAGCGCGCGCGACGACCTCGTCCTGCTCGACCTCGACGGCACGCTCACGGACTCGGCCCCCGGCATCCTCGCGTCGGTGCGGCACGCGTACGGCGTCCTGCGGCTCCCGGTCCCCGCCGAGGCGGTGCTCCGCGGCTTCGTCGGCCCGCCGCTCGGGGACTCGTTCGCCGCGCACGGCGTGCCGCACGACCGCGTGGCCGACGCCGTCGCCGCCTACCGTGACGTGTACGCGGCCGGGAACCTCCTCGACAACGCGGTCTACCCCGGCATCCCCGCGTGCCTGACGGCACTGCGCGGCGCCGGGCTGCGCCTCGCCGTCGCGACGTCGAAGCCGGAGCCGATGGCGCGGCGGATCGTCGCCCACTTCGGGCTCGACGCGCACCTCGACCGCGGCCTCGACGACGTGTTCGGCGCGACGCTCGACGGCTCGCGCAGTGCCAAGGCGGACGTCGTCGCGCACGCGCTCGCGTCGCTCGACGCCGCTCGGCGCGTGGTCATGGTCGGCGACCGCGAGCACGACGTCCTCGGCGCCGCCGTCCACGGGATCCCGTGCGTGGGGGTCGCGTGGGGCTACGCGCGCCCGGGTGAGCTGACCGCGGCGGGCGCGACGGCGGTCGTCGGGACGCCGGCCGAGCTCGCGACCGTCCTGCTCCGCCGGGCGCCGCTCGCCGCCTGACGGACATCGCCGACCGTCGGCGACGCGGGCCGATCGTGCCGGAGCGGACGGTGGGTCGCCGCTCAGGCGCGGGCGACGACGAGGACGGGCGCGAGCAGACCCGCCCTCGTCGCGGCGACGTTGTTGCCGATCCGCGTGACGAACTCCGCACCGAACACGACCACGAGGCCGTCCTGCCGGGGTCCGCCCCCGGCGGCGAGCGCCGCGCGCCGGTCCTCGACCCGCAGGACGTCGAACCCGGCGGCCGTCAGCGCGCGGCTGTAGTCGTCCGGGGTCTCGACGAACGACGACCCGGCGTCGACCGCCCACGGCAGGGGGAAGGGCAGGTCACCCGGTCCGACCCGCATCTGCTCGAACAGCCCGAACGGGCTCCCGGGGCGCACCACGCGGTGGACCTCCGTGAAGAGCGCCGCCTTGTCCGGCACGTTCATGCCGACGTGGACGAGCATCGCGCGGTCGTGCGAGGCGTCCGCGCACGGCAGCCGGTCGCCGTCGCCCAACGTGAACGTCACGAGGTCGGCGAGCCCCGTCCGCGCGGTGAGCTCGCGCGCGGCGTCGACGAAGTCCGGGCTGAGGTCCACCCCGGTGACCTGGCAGCCGTGCCGGTGCGCGGCGAGCCGCGCCGGGCCGCCGAGCCCGCTGCCGACGTCGAGCAGCGCCGTGCCCGGCGCGAGCCCGAGGAGGTCGAGGAGGGCGGTGGTCGACGTCGCGCCCCCGGCGTGGAGCTCGTCGTACGGGGCGAGCGCGTCGACCGTCACCGGCCCGTCGCCGGCTCCCGCCGCAGCGAGGAGGCGGGCCGCGAGGTCCTTGCCGGCGTAGTGCTGCCGTACCTGCTGCGTCGTGGCCATGGCGGCCTCCGTGCTCGTCGCGCCCACCCGCGGGCGCTCTCCCTCGACGGTACGCCCGTCGGCCCTGCCCTGCCGTGCCGGAAGCCCTGTCCGAGGCAACCTGTTGACCTTGACGTAGCGTCAACTTCTAGCGTGGTGCTCGTTGCCGCACGAGGCGACCGCCGAGCCACCGAGACCGTGAGAGGAGACAGGAGATGCGTGCCGCCGGAACGACGAGCGAGCGCACGGCCGACTGGTCCATCCAGGAGGTCGCGCGACTCGCCGGCACGACGAGCCGGACCCTGCGCCACTACGACGCGGTCGGTCTGCTGCGCCCCAGCCGGGTCGCGTCCAACGGCTACCGCCACTACGACGCCGACGCGCTCGTGCGGCTCCAGCGGATCCTGCTCCTGCGCGACCTCGGCCTCGGGCTCCCCGCGATCCAGGAGGCGCTCGACGGCGACCCGGGGGAGCGGGGCGACCGGCCGCCGTCGGGCAGGGACGCCCAGGTGCGGGCCCTGCGCGGCCACCTCGAGTGGCTGCAGGCGGAGCGGCAGCGGCTGGCGCGACAGATCGCGTCGGTCGAACGGACGATCACCACGATGGAAGGAGGTGGCGAGCTCATGGCGGACGACATGTTCGACGGGTTCGACCACACGCAGTACAAGGACGAGGTCGAGGACCGCTGGGGCAAGGACGCGTACGCGCGCGGCGACGCCTGGTGGCGCGGGATGTCCGACGACGAGCGGGCGGCGTGGCAGGCCCGCGCCCGCGAGCTCGGCGAGGACTGGGCCGCGGCGGCCGCGCGGGGCGTCGACCCGGCCTCCGAGGAGGCGCAGGCGCTCGCGCGCCGCCACGTCGAGTGGCTCGGCGCGATCCCCGGCACGCCGGGCGCCGGTGCGGCACCGGTCAAGGAGTACGTCCTCGGCCTCGGCGACATGTACGTGGCGGACGAGCGGTTCGCGAAGAACTACGGCGGGGTCGAGGGCGCGACGTTCGTGCGCGACGCCCTGCGCGTCTACGCGGACCTGCACCTGTAGGGCTCGTGCCCGGGCCGGGACCTCCGGCCCGGGCACGAACCGCGCGACGTCACTAGCCTGGAACGTGGCGGGACACGGCGCCCCGCCGCCGCCAGGAGGCAGCCATGGCCACGACGTCGACGTCCACCGGCCCGGCCACGACCCGCAACGTCGCCCTCGTGGGGCACAGCGGGTCGGGCAAGACCACGCTCGCAGAGGCGTTCCTCCATCGCGCGGGCGCGATCCCGCGGGCCGGGTCCGTCGCGGAGGGCACGACCGTCTGCGACCACGAGCCCGAGGAGGTCGCGCGCGGCATCTCGGTGAGCCTCGGCGTCGCGCACCTCGACTGGCGGGCGCCGGACGGCGTCACGCACCAGGTCACCCTGCTCGACACCCCGGGGGCCCCGGACTTCGCCGGGTCCGTGGACGCGGCGCTCGCGGTGGCCGACCTCGCGGTCGTGGTGGTGAGCGCCGTCGACGGGGTCCAGTCGGGCACGGAGGAGGTCTGGCGGCGCTGCGACGAGGCGGGGATCCCCCGCCTCGTCGTCGTCTCCCAGGAGGACCGCGCGCGGGCGAGCTTCCGCACCGTCCTCGGCGCGCTGCGCGGCGCGCTCGACGCGCCGTTCGTGCCGCTCGAGCTCCCGCTCGGCGAGGAGCAGTCGCTGCACGGCGTGGCCGACGTCCTCACCGAGCGCGCCCGGGAGTACGACGGCGACGGCCGCACCCACGAGGAGGACGTCCCCGCGGACGTGCGCGACGAGGAGCACGCCCTGCACGACGAGGTCGTGGAGGAGATCGTCACGCACGACGACGACCAGCTCGAGGCGTACCTCGCGGGCGACGAGCCCGGGGCGGCGGACCTCGAGCGCACGCTCGCGCACGAGGTGCTCACGGGGGAGGCCGTGCCCGTGCTGCTCACGTCCGCGGTGACGGGCGTCGGCGTCGACCGCGTGCTCGACCTCGTGTGCGAGCTCGGCCCCTCGCCCGTCGAGCGTGCGGCCGTCGTCGCGCTGCCCGACGGCGCCGGGTCGGGCGCCGGGGCGACGTCCGAGGTAGCGGCGGACCCCGCGGGCGACGCGCTCGTGCACGTGTTCCGGACCGTCGTCGACCCGTTCGTGGGCCAGGTGTCGGTGTTCAAGGTGCTCTCCGGGTCCGTCGCGACGGGCGACCGCCTCGTGAGCACCGCGACGGGTGCCGAGGACCGCGTGCACGGCCTGTTCCGGCTGCGCGGGCGCGAGCACGTCGCGGTCGACCGCGTGGTCGCCGGCGACGTGGCCGCCGTCGCGAAGCTCGCCGCCGCCTCGACCGGGACGCTGCTCGCAGGGCGACGGATGCCCGTCGCCGCGCGCGACCTGCCGTCGCGCGCACCGGTCTACGCGCTCGCGCTGCGGCCGGTGTCCCAGTCCGACGACGACAAGCTCTCCTCCGCGCTGACCCGCCTGCGCGCCGAGGACCCGACCCTGCACGTCGACCTCACCGGGTCGCAGGCCGTGCTCGGGGGCCTCGGCGACACGCACCTCGCCGTCGCGGTCGAGCGGCTGGAACGCTCGTTCGGCGTGCGCGTCACGACCGAGCCCGTCCAGGTCGCGTACCGCGAGACCGTCACGCGCGCCGTCGAGGTCGAGGGCAAGGTGAAGAAGCAGTCGGGCGGGCACGGGCAGTTCGCGGTGGTGCAGCTCCGGGTGTCGCCGCTCCCGCGCGGGGACGGGTTCGAGTTCGTGAGCTCCGTCGTCGGCGGGTCGGTGCCGCGCCAGTACCTCCCCGCCGTGGAGCGCGGTGCGCGCGAGGCCATGGAGAGCGGCGGGCCGCACGGCTACCCGGTCGTCGACCTGCGCGTCGAGGTGCTCGACGGCAAGGCGCACTCCGTCGACTCGTCCGACATGGCGTTCCGCACCGCGGGCGGGGTCGGGGTGCGCGAGGCGCTCGCGGCCGCGGGCACCGTCGTCCTGGAACCCGTCTCCGCCGTGTCCGTGACCGTCCCGTCCGACGCGCAGGGCGACGTCATGGGCGACCTCTCCGCACGCCGCGGCCACATCACCGCGACCGACTCCCTGCCCGACGGCCGCGTCCGCGTCGACGCGCTCGTCCCCGAGGCCGAGCTCACCCGCTACGTCCTCGACCTGCGCTCCCTCACCGGTGGACGTGGGTCGTTCACGGCGGTGCCCGACCGCTACGAGGTCCTGCCGGGCGGGGTCGGCGGCCGCTAGCCGTACGGGACGGCGAGGCGTGCTCGCCCGCTGCTGAGAGGCCCCGACCTGCCGGCACGGGGGTGCGCCCCGAGCGCCGGTGACGGCGGACCGCACCCCATCACCTCGTAAGGTGCTGGCCGGGTGCGTCACGCTCCCGGCCCCGGTGATCGGACGGTACCCAGCGTCGTCCGGCCCCCACGTCGGCCGTGCACCCGGAGAGCCGGCAGGGGTGCAGAGGAGGACCGTCCGGTCGAGCCCCTCGTCTCTTCGCCCCGGAGAGGTGGCGGCTCCGCACGATCGGGGCCCCGCACGCCAGGGTGCGGGGCCCCGATCGTTCCCGGACGACGGACCGGGGGCTACGTCAGCCGCACGTCGGCACGTCGAACGCCGCCTCGACGGTCGACGTGCGGCCGTCGGCGGCGCTCACGGTGACGACCGCGAACCCCGCCTCGGCCGCGGTGCGGACCGCGAACGACTGGTAGGCGTTCTTGCCCGGATCGACCGACGGGAACGACTTCTCGCCGAACGGCGTCACGATCTCCACGCCCAGCGCCACGTCGTCCGTGTTGGTCGCGCGGACCGCCACGTACGGCTTCCCGGCGAGGCACCGCGGCTGGGCCACGACGTCCACCGAGAGGTCCGCAGCGTCCTCCACCGGGGTGAGGACCCAGAACCGGTCCGCCGTCTCCGCGTCGGTCGCGATGGTCGTGCCCCCCGTCCCGCCGCCCACGGTGATCGTCGCGTCACGACCGTTCCCCGACGAGTCGACGACCGTCCTGCCGCCGTCCTCGTCGAACGCGTAGCTCGCGACGTCACCGTCCGCGGGCTGCCCCGACGCGAGCGTCGTGACCTCCTGGGCCGAGAGCGCCCGGCCGTAGATCGCGAAGTCGTCGATCGCGCCGTCGAACGCCGGGTCGCCGCCGTACTGCGACTTGCCGAGGTAGTTGCGGCTGGTCGTGTCGCCCAGCGCGGACGGCGACGTCGTGATCGTGCCCGTCGCGACGGGTCGGCCGTTGATGTACATCGTGCCCGACGTGCCGGCGACGGTGATCGCCACGTGGGACCACTGGTCGAGGGCGAAGTTCTGGCCGTCGTAGCTCAGCCGCTGCTCGCCGCCCGCCCCGTTGGCCGTGATCGCGAACCGCGGCCCGTTGCCCGCGCTGACCGTGAGGAACATGCTCTTGCTGGAGCTCCCGCCGAGGTCGAACACGCGCGACCACGTCGCGAGCGCGCCGGGCTTGATCCACGTGGAGACGGACCAGTCACCGGTCAGGCCGCTCAGCGTCCCGTTGGGCAGGGTGACGTACGAGTTGCTCTTGCAGAAGTCGATCGCCGTCCCGATCCGGCCGGGCTGGCGGTCCCCGTCGGCCGTGCAGTTGGACGTCGGCGAGCCGTCGGTCCACTGCACCACCGGCGCTCCGGCGTCGGTGCTCATGTCCTGGACGCCGAGCGTGAGCCCGGTGCCGTAGTTCGCGAGCCGGACCCGGCCCTCGGGGTCGGGCACGAGCTGCCAGAGCGTGGACTCCGCGCCGTCGTCGACCTGCACGAGGGCCGGTGCGCCGTTCACCGTCGACGCGCCCTCGACGCCGAGCGCGAGGCCGCTCGCGTCGTTGACGATCGTGTAGAGGCCGTCACCCGCGTCCTCGACGCGCCAGACCTGCGTGGCGCCGCCCGTGGCTGCCGCCTGCACGACGTGCGTACCGGCCGTCGTCCCGCCGTCGACCGTGTCGAGCACCAGCTCGCTGTTGCGGTTGGTGAGGGTGTAGGTGCCCGCCAGGCTCTGCGTCGGGGCCGCGGGGGTCACGACCACGTGGTAGCCGTAGTTCGGGTTCATCACGACGGGGACCGTGATCGATCCGTCCTCGCCGACCTCGTAGGTGGTCTCCGAGATGGTGATCGGGCCCGGCGTCGGCACGGTGCGCCCGTACGACGGCGTGGTCTCGAGCCTGACGTTCACGGAGTCGCCGAGCGCGAGCTCGTCGAGACCGTTCACGACGATCGACGTGGCGCCGCTGTTGCCGCCCGCGATGATCTTCACCTCGTCCTGCGCGTCGTTCACCGACGCGGCACCGTCGAGCGGGCTCTCGTTGGACGGCGGCGTCGTGGTGACCATCTGGCCCTCCATGTCCGCGTACCAGGTGTAGAGCCAGTAGGCGCCGTTGGGCGCTCCGCCGCGCGAGACGAGCAGGTCGCCCAAGGTGCCGGACTGGTTCCAGAACGCGAGCTCGGCGCGCTCGATGCCGTACCGCTCGAACTCGGCGATGTAGCCGACGAGCGGCCCCGGCAGCCCTACCTCCTGGGGCGAGGCGTACTCCGCGATGTCGATCGGCAGGTCGGGCAGGCCCAGCTCGTCGAGCATGGCGCGCACCGACTCGACGTCGCCCTTCGTCTTGGACGCACGGATCAGCTCGTGCCACTCGAGCACGTCCGGGACGGTGTTCGTCGCCTTGGCGAACTCGAGGAACTCGCGCATCCGGCTGATGTTGTCCGAGAAGCTGGGACCCTGAATCGGGACGTCGGGCCCGACCTCCTCGCGGAGCACGTCGTAGGTGAACTTCCAGGCGTCCAGGAAGTCGCCGTTCTCGGCCGCCCGCCACGTGATGTCGGGCTCGTTGAAGGGCGCGTACGCCACGATGTTCGTCGCCCCGGACGCCTCGACGTCGGCGACGACGTCGCGGATGACGTCCTCCCAGGCCTTGCGGCCGTTCGCGTTCTCCCAGCTGAACTGGTACGGCCAGCCCGGGTAGTAGTCGATGATGCGCACGACGACGCCGGCGTCGTGCCGGGCCGCGGTCCGCCACACCTTCGCGGTGTCGCCCGTCGGCTGCTGCCGCCCGTTCGGCGGCATCTGCATGAACGTGTTGGGCTTGATCGGAGCGATGAGATCGTCGGAGGGGACGCCTTCGTCGGCGATCCCGTACAGCGAGCCGGTGGCGACGTACGACACGTCGCGGAACGGCTGGTCGGCCTCGACGACGAGCGTCGACTCCGGCCCGGGCGCGGCTGCTGCAGACATCGTGGTGAGCCCCAGTGCGGCTCCGGTGAGGGTCAGCGGTGCGACCAGGGCGGTCGCGAGCAGCGCGGCCGTGCGCCTGCGCGGCGCAGCGGGTGTGGTTCTCGTGGGTGACACGGTTGTCCTCCGTCTCGATCGGTGGCGCGGCGTCCTGGACGACGTGCTCGGATCCCGTGGCGTCGTCGCCCGGTCGATCGCGCCCGTGCGTGGTGCGCCCCGTGGTTCCTCCCGCGGGGCGGTCGTGCTGGGCCTTTCCGTGCCGCTCGCTCGGGCGAGCGGCGACTCGTCCTCCTCCTCCTCTCCTGGAGCCCCCGGGAGCCCGGAGGCAGCCAGGCCACCCGGAGCCTCCTCGTCGAGGACCTCGCTCGTCGTCGAACCTTCGGGTCCGCACCCGGACTTCGTCGTCCGAGGCGGTGATCCCCGCGGCGGGGATCCGTCTCCTCCTCCTCCTCCTCCTCCTGCGTCGAACCGGTTCGACGACGGCCGTCGGACCGCCGTCGTCGAGGACGGCGCGGTCAGCGCGGGTCGTGCAGACCCGCGGTACGGCCGACCAGCTCGGCCAGCGCCCCGTCGCGGAAGTACACCGGGACGACGTCGAGGGGCGCCTCCGCGCGGACCGTGACCCCGCCGTCGTGCACGACGCCCGAGGCGGCGTCGGTCCACCGCGCCCCTTCGGGAAGGTAGACGTCGCGGGAGCGCGCGCCCGCCTCGAGGACGGGAGCCACGAGCACGTCGGGGCCCAGCAGGAACTGGTCGCCGGTGTCCCACGCCACGCGGTCCTGCGGGAACTCGTGGAAGAGGCCCCGCACCACGGGCTGCCCGTCGGTGTGCGCGGCGTGCATGACGGACCGGAGGTACGGGCGCAGGGCCTCGCGCAGGTGCACGTAGCGCTCCAGCACCCGGTACACGTCGTCCCCGAAGCTCCACAGCTCGTTCGGCCCACCGGTCCGCAGGCGAGGGGAGCCGTCCGCGGCGGCGACGTCGCCGTACGGCAGCCGGTCGCCGTGCAGCCGCATCACCGGGCTGAACGCGCCGAGCTGGAACCACCGGACGAGCAGCTCGTGGAACGCCGGGTCGTGCACGTCACCGCGGTGGAACCCTCCGATGTCCGTGGTGAACCACGGGATCCCGGCCACGCCCATGTGGATCGCCACCGTGACCTGCCGCGCCAGGTCCGCCCAGGTCGACGAGACGTCCCCGGACCACACGAGCGCGCCGTACCGCTGGCTCCCCGCCCACGCGCAGCGCACGAGGTTCACGACCTCGTGCTCACCGTCCGCCCGCTGCCCGTCCCAGAACGCCCGCGAGTACAGCTGGGGGTAGAGGTTCCCGACCCGCAGGTTCGGGCCGAGGTGGTAGCGGTAGGCGTCGAAGTCGTAGACCCCGTACTCGGGCTCCGCCTCGTCGAGCCAGAAGGTACGGATGCCGTGCGCGCCGTAGTTCCGCCGGCACGTCTCCCACAGCCACCGCCGGGTCTCCGGGTTCGTCACGTCGAGGAACGCGCTGGGTCCCTGGAACGCCATCTGGACGTCGAGTCCCCGCTCCGCGCGCACCAGGAGGTTCTCCCGGCGCAGGTGCGAGTAGTTCTCGGACTCGAGCGACACCTGCGGCCAGACGGACACCATGAGCTCGACACCGAGGTCGCGGAGCTCGGCGACCATCGCCGCGGGGTCGGGCCAGAACTCCTCCTCGAAGCGGTAGTCGCCCATGCGCGGCCAGTGGAAGAAGTCGGCGACGATCACGTCGAGGGGCAGCCCTCGACGGCGGTGCTCCCGGGCGACGGCGAGCAGCTCCTCCTGGCTCGTGTACCGGAGCTTGCACTGCCAGAACCCCAGGCCGCGCTCCGGCATCTCGGGCACGTGGCCGGTCGCGTCCGCGTACGCGCTCGTGATCCTGGAGGGCGTGTCGCCGGCGACGACCCAGTAGTCCAGCTGCCGCGTCGACTCGGCGTACCACTCGGTGCGGTTGCGGGCGAACGTCGCGCGTCCGATCGCCGGGTCGTTCCACAGGAAGCCGTACCCGGCGCTGGACAGCACGAACGGCACCGAGGCCTGGGAGTTGCGGTGCGCCAGCTCGAACGTCGACCCCTTGAGGTCGAGCACCCGCTGCTGGTACATGCCCATCCCGTAGAGCTTCTCGTCCGGGTCGGCCTCGAACGACGCCGTGAGCTCGAGGTCGCCGCCCAGCCGCGGGCGGAAGCGCCGCGCCAGGAGGTCCAGGGAGCCGCCCCGGTCCTGCTCGCGCAGCAGCGTGCGGCCGTCGCGGTCGTGGAACGACACGTCGCACCGGGTGCGCTCGTGCCCCGTCGTCTCGTGGAACCAGCGGACCTCGCGCAGCTCGACGCGCAGGGCGCCGACGACGAGCGTCGCCCCGTCCGGCCGCAGGTCCACCGAGACGTCCGTGGCGGCGGGCACCTCGTCCCGCGGCAGGAGCGCGTGCTCGGTGTCTGCCACCTCCCCCATGAGGGTGGCGCGGACGCGGACGGCGTCCGGCCCCCAGGGCTCGACGACGAGCGTCTCGCCGCCCCCACGCCACTCGAGGCGCGTGCCGTGGGCTCGCACGGGGCTGGCTGTCAGGTCGTCGTTGCTCACCGGGTCTCCTTCGACGGGTGCTTCGGGTGCTTCGGGCGCTTCGGGTGGTCGGACGGGTTAGAGGGTCGGGAGGAAGACCCGCATGGTCGACGGACCGCGCTCGGCCCAGCGGTGGTAGGGGACGAGCACGAAGTCGACCTCCACGCGCCGCGCGGGGACGGGCGGGGCGCTCGGGTACGGCAGCGCCGCCCGGTCGCCGGACCGTGCGACGACGGAGCCCTTCACGACGGCGCCGTCGTCCTGCGCGCCGGGCGGCGCACCGGGGTCGACCCGGACGTCGTCGACCGTCACACCTGCGGGCAGGTCGACGGACTCCAGGCACAGCACGAGAGGTCCGCGCTCGACCGCGACGCACCCCCGCACCGCATCGATCCGCGGGTCCGGCCAGGTGAGGCGCGGCCCGACCGGGAGGTGCAGCACGACGACGTCCCCCGGCAGGAACGCGGCGCGCGCCTCGGCCCAGCCGGGGGAGACGAGCCGCTCGACGCCGTCCGGCCCGACGAGCGTCGCGCCGTGCGCCCAGGACGGCACGCGCAGGCGCAGCGCCACCTCGCGTCCGGGAGCCTCCACGACCTCGACGTGCACGACGCCGTCGTCCGGGTACCGCGTCGCCACGCGCACCGCGAACCGGCCACCCGCGTCGAGGGTGACGTCGACGTCGCACGCGGCGTGCTGCAGCAACGACAGCTCGTCGCCGTCGACCGACGCCACGGAGGTCTGCCACGACGAGAGGGTGCGCGCGACGTTCGTCGGGCAGCACGACACGTCGAACCACGGCGCCCGCACCCCGCCCTCCGCGCGCGGGTTCTCGGCGTCCGCGGCCACGTCCTGCCCGGCGACGCGCTGGTGCAGCGGGTTGGCGTAGAAGAACGCCCGGCCGTCGGCGCGCGGGGAGGTCGCCAGGACGTTGAAGAACGTGCGCTCCATGAGGTCCGCGTAGCGGACGTCCCCGGTCGCGAGGTAGAGCCGCCACGAGACCATCGCCGAGGCGATGCCCGCGCACGTCTCGCAGTACGCGCGGTCGGCCGGCAGCTCCCAGTCGTCCCCGAAGCCCTCGTCCTGGTGGCGTGATCCCATGCCGCCCGTGAGGTAGGTGCGCCGCTCAACCGTGCGCTCCCACTGCCGCACGACCGCCCCGAGGAGCTCGTCGTCGCCCGTGTCCACCGCGACGTCGACGGCACCCGCGGCGAGGTACAGCGCGCGCACGGCGTGCCCCCGCCACACGTCCGCCTCGCGCACGGGGACGTCGTCCTGGAAGTAGGCGGGGCTCAGCAGCGGGATCGGTCGGAGGGTCCCGCGCCCGCGCCGTTCCACGAACAGGCGCGCCTGCTCGGTGTACCGCGGTTCGTCGAGGGCACGCCCGAGCTCGGCGAGGCCGACCTCGATCTCCGGATGCCCGCAGATCCCCGGCCGCCCGTCCGCGCCGAACTCGCGGCACACCTGGTCCGCCGCGCGGCGCGCGACCTGCACCAGCAGGTCCTCGCCCGCGGTGCGCACCCGCGCGACCGCGGCCTGCAGCAGGTGCCCGACGCAGTAGAGCTCGTGCCCGCGCTCGAGGTCGCTCCAGCGCGCCGGCTGCCCCGCGTGGCCGTAGCACGTGTTGAGGTAGCCGTCCGGGTCCTGCGCTGCCGCCACGCGCTCGACGAGCCGGTCGTACGCGGTGGCGAGCGCGGGCTCGGGCGAGCGTGCGAGCTCCCACGCCATGGCTTCGAGGAGCTTGTAGACCTCCGAGTCGGAGAACTGCCACCCGGGCCTGTCGCCGCTCGTGCGACCGGTCGCGACCGTGTCGAAGTTCGCGACCCAGCCCAGGCGTTCCATCCACGAGAGGCAGTGGTCGATCGTCGCCGCCGCGTTCGTCGTCTGGAGCTCGCCCCAGAAGCCTCCGGTGAGTCGTACCTCGCCGACGCCCAGGCCGCGCCGTCCCGGGCCGCGGGGAGCGACGGGGCGTGCGGTCGGAGGCGTCGGCGTGGGCTCGACGACGAGGCGCGCCGGAGCGGCGCCCGTGGTCGCGGTGGAACGGTCGGTCACGAGGAGTCCTTCGGTGGTGGGAGCTTCGGCATGCTTCGGCAGGGCGGGTCGGTGCGTCCCCCGCGCGGGATGCGGCGGCGGTTCAGTCCTTGACGGCCCCGGCGGTGACCCCGGCGGCGACGTAGCGCTGCGCGAGGACGAGCAGGACGGCTGCGGGGACGGACGCGACGACGGCGGTCGCCATGATCGCGTTCCACTGCGTCGTGTTGTTGCCGATGTAGTTGTAGATCCCGAGCGTGATGGGGATGAGGTCACCGTTGCGATTGAGCGTGGAGGCGAAGATGAAGTCGGACCACGCCCACAGGAACGCGAACAACGAGACCGTCACGGTGGAGTTGCGGCTCACCGGCACGACGATCGACACGAACGTGCGCCAGGCCCCCGCGCCGTCGACGCGCGCGGCCTGGAGCAGCTCGCGCGGGATGCCGGACATGAACGCGGTGTACAGCAGGACCCCGAACGGCACGGCGATCGTCGAGTCGGCGATGATGAGCCCGCCGACCGTGTTGAGCAGGCCCAGCCGCACGTAGATCGCGTAGAAGCCCATGGCCATGACGACGGCGGGGATCATCTGGGCGACGAGCAGCAGGAAGTTGAGCGTCCTGCCGCCCCGCAGGTTGAGGAGGGCGAGCGCGTAGCCGGCCGGCGCCGCGATGAGCACGGTCAGCACGACGCATCCGGCGCCGACGAGCAGGCTGGTCCCGAGCGCGGGCAGCTGCTGCGCGAGGACCGCCTGGTAGCCGTCGAAGGTCGGGTCCCAGGGAAACCAGTGCGGCGGGTCCGCGCGCAGGTCCTTGGTCCGGGTGAGCGAGACGTTCACCATCCAGTAGACGGGGAACAGCATGAGCGCGGTGAAGAAGACGCCGAGCGCCGTCTTCCACCAGGGGCGGGTCGTGGTCATGACGCCTCCTGACGGCGCTGGAGCTGCAGGTGCAGGAACCCGAAGACGAGCGCGACGAGGATGAGGATGTTGCCGACGGCCGCCGCGGGGGAGAAGTCGGGCTGGCCGGTGCCGAACGCCTCGCGGTACGACCACACCGCGAACGTGGTCGAGGCGTCTCCCGGCCCGCCGGTCGTCATGATCCAGATGACGTCGACGACCTTGAGGGTGTAGATGAGCCCGAGCAGGATCGTGATCGCGGAGACCGGGCGCAGCAGCGGGAGCGTGATGCTGCGGAACTGCCGCCACGCCCCGGCACCGTCGAGCGACGCGGCCTCGTAGACCTCGCCGGGGATGTTCTGCAGGCCGGAGTAGAGGATCACCAGGTTGAACGGGATCCCGAGCCAGATGTTCGCGATCGTCACGGCGATCAGCGCCGTGTCGGGGGACGTGAGCCAGTTGATCTGCCCGATCCCGAACGCGCCGAGCACCGAGTTGACGATGCCGTTGTCGCTGTTGAGCATCCACGCCCACGTGGACGACGACACGATGAGCGGCAGCAGCCATGGGACGAGGAAGAGGGCCCGCAGGGTTCCGGAGAGTCGGAAGCTCGACCGGAAGAACACCGCGAGCGCGAGCCCGATGGCGAACTGGAAGACGATCGACACGACGGTGAAGAGCACCGTGTTCCACAGGGCCGTGGGGAACGTCGACGACGCGAAGACGTCGGCGAAGTTCTCGAACCCGACGAACTTCGGGTTCCCCTGCACGAACGCGCGGATCGTGTAGTCGTGCAGGCTGAGGTCGATGTTGCGCCACAGCGGGTAGGCGTAGAAGAGCACCAGGTAGGCGAGCAGCGGCGCGGCGAACCCGAGAGCTGCCCACTGGCTGGCGTGCGGTCCCCGTCGGCGGCGCGGCCCCGGCGGGGCGGCGGGCGTGTCGCCCGCCGCTCCGCCGGTGCTCGTGCGCGTCCCGACGGCGGTCGGGAGGGTGGTCATGATCGCCCTTCGGTCAGGTTGTGATCGTTCACATGCGACGTCCGCCGCACGTCAGCTCGTGGCGGCCTCGGCGTCGGACTGGGCGGTCGAGAGCGCGTCCTGCGGCGTCGCGGCACCGGAGAGAGCGTTCTGGACCGCGGTCCACAGGGCCTCGGAGATCTTCGGGTAGTCGGTGCCGAGGTTGTCGCTCGTGCGGCCCTTGGCGCTGCGTACGGCCTCGACCCAGGTCTCGAGCTCCGGCTTCTCGCCGAGGAGCTGCTCCTGGCCCGCCGACGTCGGCGGGACGTAGTAGGCGAACGTGTTCGCCGTCTCGACGAAGCCCTCGGGCGTCGTCATGCACTCGACGATCTGGCGGGTGACGTCGTAGCGCGAGTCGTCCTTCTGGACCGGCGCGACGATGAACTCCCCGCCGGTGGGGGCCGGGGCGACGCCGCCGTCCTTCGCGGGGAGCTGGATCACGCCGGTCTCGAAGTCGGCCTCGGCCGCGCTGTTGACCTGCCACGTGCCGTTCTCCGCGAACGCGAAGGTCCCGGTGAGGAACTCCTCCCAGACCGTGTTCTGGGAGTTCTGGATGACCGAGTTGGGCGCGTACCCCGCGTCGAGCCAGTCCTTCCAGAGCGTGAGGGCCTCGACCGCCTCGGGCGAGTCGAGCTGCGTGAGGTCTGCCCCCGCGCCCCAGAACCAGGGGAGGAACTGGAACGAGCCCTCCTCGGTGCCGATCCCGGCGAACGTGATGCCCTTGTGGCCGGCCCCGGTCACGGCCTGCAGCGCGGCGGTGAGCGACGCCCAGTCGGTGATGGTGCTCGGGTCCACGCCGGCGGCGTCGAGGATCTCCTTGTTGTAGTACAGCGCGAGCGTGTTGGCACCGATCGGGATGCCGTACGCGTCGCCGTCGAGCACCCCGGCCGCGAGCAGGTTCTCGTCGACGTCCGACGTGTCCAGCCCGAGCTCCTCGGTCGTCGTCAGCATGCCCGTGTCGGCGAGCGTGGAGACCGCCGGGTTGTCGAGCAGGATGACGTCCGGGGACGTCCCCTCCTGAGCGGACAGGAGCGCCTGGTTGGTGAGCGCGGTCGTGTCGTACGCCGTGCGCTGGATCTTCACCCCGGCGTCGTCACCGCACTGCTGGACGCGTCCCTCCCAGTCGGAGGACGCGTCGTGCTGCGGGTACGGGTCCCACCACGTGTACGTGGTGGCGCTCCCCGTGGTCTCTCCGCCGCCGCCGCTGCCCGACGAGCAGGCGCCGGCGAGCGCCAGGGTCACGGTGGTGAGGACGACGGTCCCCACGAGGGCGATCGGCTTGCGCCGCGTGTGGTGCATCTCGAGTTCCTCCTTGAACGATGGCGGCCGACGGCGTCGACGACCTGCTGAGTGCGCCTCGCCGTCAGTCGGCGAGACGGTTCGTGGCTAAGCCCCGGTTCGCCGCGGCGGAGCCCCCGTGCTTCCCCGGTCGACGAGCTCGGGCGTGACGAACCGCACGACGTGCGGCTCGTCGGCCCCGACCTCCCCCTCGATGCGCCGCACGAGCTGGCGCACGGCCATGCGGCCGAGGCGGTCGGGTGCGGACTCGACCGAGGAGAAGGGCAGGGAGAACGTGCGGGCGAACTCGTCCGAGTAGCGACCGACGACGGAGAGGTCCCGCGGCGCGGACAGGCCGCGGTCGTGCAGCACGGTGGGCAGCGCGGCCGCGGCGGCCTCGTTGTTGATGAGCAGCCCGGTCGCCTGCGGGAACGCGTCGAGAAGAGCGTTCAGCTCGCGGCCGACGTCGGGCTGGCTGGACGACCCGTACGTCGCGTGGAGGACGATCCCGCGCGCCCGCGCCGCCTCGAGCGCGGCGTTCTGGAGGCGCCACACGTACGCGCCTCCCCGCTCGACGACGTGCTCCGGCTGCGAGACGAGCACGACCTCCCGGTGCCCCAGGCGGTGGAGGTGGTCGACCATGAGCCGCCCGGCCTCCTCGAAGTCGAGGTCGAACACGTCGACACCCGTGCAGTCGGCCGGCAGACCGACCAGCGCCCCGGGCTGGGGAGCCGCCCGCAGGATGGGCAGGCGGTCGTCGTGCTCCGCGACGTTGAGCAGGACGACGCCGTCGACCATCCGCGAGTCGGTCATCCGGCGCAGCGCGCGGGTCCCGTCGGCGTCCGTCACGAGCAGGATGTCGTACCCGTGCTCCCGCGCGGTGTCTGAGACGCCGAGCATGTACTGGAGCATCGCGGGCGCGAACTCGTCCGGGAGGAACTGCGCCAGCAGACCGATGACCATGGTCCGGGTCGTCGCGAGCGCGCGTGCGCCGGCGTTGGGCGTGTAACCCAGCGTCCGGACCGCGTCCTCGACGCGACGACGGACGTCCGCCGAGATCGCCCTCTTGCCCGAGAGCGCGTACGACGCCGTGCTGCGCGAGACGCCCGCGACCCGGGCGACATCTCCGATGGTGGCCACTCCGCCTCCTTTAGCGAACCGGTTCGACAGTAGCGGGACCACGTGCGCCCGCGCAAGTCCCTTCTGTTGTTGGTACAGAGCCGATCGACGTTTCTGTTGTCGAACCGATTCGCCGCACGTCGGGCGCGCAGCGGACCGAGCGAGGACGCGGTGCGGAACGACGTGCGGCGCCGCGGGCGTGGGTCACGACGAGATGTCGGCCGTGCGCCCCCATCGCTGAGGGGTCGACGGTGCCCGCCCGCGGTCGCGGCGTGCCGCCCGAGTTCAGCGGCGCGGAAGGACGATCGGTGCGCCGCCGCCGGGGTGGTCGACGACCTCGACGGGGTAGTCGTAGACGCCGCTCAGCAGCCCGGCCGTGAGGACGTCGCGCGGCCCGCCGTCGGCGACGACGCGCCCGCCCGCGAGGACGGTGACCTGGTCGGCGTAGGCGGCGGCGAGGGAGAGGTCGTGCACGACGACGACCACGGCACCGCCGGCGGCGGCGTGCGCCCGGGCGAGCTGGAGCACGAGCTCCTGGTGCTTGAGGTCGAGCGCGGCGGTCGGCTCGTCGAGCATGAGGAGCGTCGTGCGCTGCGCGAGCACGCGGGACAGCGCGACGCGCGCCTTCTCCCCGCCGGACAACGACGTGAAGTGCCGGTCGGCGAGGTGCTCGACGTCGGTGGCGGCCAGGGCCTCGGCGACCGCGGCGTCGTCCTCGTCCTCGAACGGGGTGCCGCGCCAGGGCGAGCGGCCCATGCGTACGACGTCGACGGCCGTGAACGGGAAGCTCAGCGAGACCTGCTGGAGCATGACGGACCGGCGCAGGGCGAGCTCGGTGGGCGTCCACGCGCGCAGCGGTCGGCCGTCGACGACGACGTCGCCGGCCTCGGGGACCAGATCGCCCGTGAGCACGGCGAGCAGGGACGACTTCCCAGCCCCGTTGGGGCCGAGCAGCGCGCGGACCTCGCCCGCGCGGACGTCGACCGACACGTCGCGCAGGATCGGCGCCTCGCCCAGGGTGAGGGACACGCCGTGCGCGGCGGTGACCACGTCGCCCGGCGCGACGGGCGCGGGGAGGCGGGACCGTCGTCGGGCACCGGTGACGGCGGTGCGGAGCGAGCCGAGGAACGAGGAGCCCTCGTGGCGCAGGTCGCTCATGCCCAGCCTCCCTGGCGCGAGCGCGTGCGACGCAGCAGGTAGAAGAAGAACGGCCCGCCGACGAGCGACGTGATCATGCCGAGCGGCAGCTCGACGTTCGCGACGGCGCTGCGCGCGAGGAGGTCCGCGGCGAGCAGGACGACGGCGCCGCCCAGCACGGAGGCGGGGACGAGCGTGCGGTGGCTCGGCCCGCAGACCATGCGCACGAGGTGCGGCACGACGAGCCCGACGAACGCGATGATCCCCGTGAACGCGACCCCGGCGGAGACGAGCAGCGCGACGAGCACGATGACGATCTGCCGCAGCCGCTCGACGTCGACCCCGAGGTGCTGCGCGGCGCGCTCGCCCAGCGCGAGCAGGTCCATCTTGCGCCGCACGAGCATCGCGCCGGTGACGCCGACGACGGCGATCGGCAGGACGACCGCGACGGACTGCCACGTCGCGCCGCCGAGCGACCCGAGCTGCCAGAAGACGATCTGCTCGCGCGCGGCCGGGTCGGCGACGAACGTGAAGAACGCGAGCATCCCGCCCGCGAACGCGTTGACCGCGATGCCGGTGAGCACGAGCGTCACGACCTCGGTCCGCCCCCCGGCGCGCGCGAGCGCGTAGACGACGAACGTCGTGACCAGTCCGCCGAGGAACGCCGCCGCGGCGACCCACGTGCCCGGCACGAGCGCGCCCGCGGTGACGATGACCGCGCACGCGCCCACGGCCGCCCCCGACGACACCCCGATGACGCCCGGCTCGGCGAGCGGGTTGCCGAACACACCCTGCATGAGTGCGCCCGAGCACGCGAGCGCCGCGCCCACGACGATCGCCAGGACGACGCGCGGGAACCGCACGACCCACAGCGCGTTCTCGCCCTGCGGGTGCGACGGCATGGGCCCCCAGTCGAGCCCGACGTGGTGCGCCAGCGAGCCCAGCACCTCCGCGGGGGACACCGGCACCTGGCCGGTCATGCCGGACACGACCGTGAGCACCGCGAGCGCGACGCCGAGCCCGACCATGAGCCAGCGTGCGGCCCGGCGGCGCTGCTGCCCGACGGCGGGACCCACCCGGGCGCATCGACCTCCCGGGCGCGGGGCGTCGTCGGGCGCGGGGGCGTCCTCCGTGGCGCCCGGCGGGCGCGTCACCGCGCTCACGACGCGGGGAGCTCGGGCGCGGGCACGCCGTAGAACGCCTCGACGAGCGACGCGATGGTGTACCCGGTGCGGGGGCCGAACGTGAGGAGGCGCGAGCCGTCCATGTCGACGACGCGCCGCGCCTCGCCCGCGGGCGTCTGCGCGAGGCCGGGGATCGCCATCATCGCGTCGAGCCCGCCCATGGACTCGAGCCCGTCGGTCATGACGAGGTAGGCGTCGGGCGCGGCGCTGATGATCGCCTCGCTCGTGACCGGCGCGTACTGCTGCGTGAGGCCGATCGCGGTCCCGGCGTCCTCGCCGCCGATCTCGCGGATCAGGTCGTCGGCGCCGGAGCCGGGCCCGAACAGCATCTTGATGTTCGCCCCGCGCAGGTAGAGGAACGCGACGCGCGGCGTCCCGGTGTCCTGCGGGACCGCGGCGAGGGCCGCGCAGATCTGCCGGTCCGTGCGCTCGACCAGCGCCTCGCCCTGCTCGGGCACGCCCAGCGCGGTCGCGACGGCGCGGATCCGGTCGTCGACGCCGTCGAGCGTGCGGGCCTCGTCGAAGTAGACGACGGGGATGCCCGAGCTCTCGAGCTGCCCCCGCACGTCGTCGGTGAGGATCGTCGCGTCGGTGAGGATCACGGAGGGGTTCAGCCCGAGGATCGCCTCGACGTCGAGCGCGTGCCCCGCGCCCGTGACGACGGGGACGTCCGCCGCCTCGGGGAAGCCGGTCGGCAGGTCGCGGCCCACGACGTTCGCGCCCAGCCCCAGGCTGTAGACGATCTCGCCGAGCGTCCCGTACAGGTCGACGGGGATGATGCGGCTCACGTCGGTGATGTCGACCTGGCGTCCGTCGACCGACTCGACGGTCACCGGGAGCTGCGGCACGGGCGCCTCGGCGACCGGGTGGATCGCGTCGTCGGCGAACGTCGCGCTCGTGGGCCCGGTGGGGAAGGACGCCGGGTCGACGTCGGTCCCGCCCCCCGCGGCGCGGGACGCGTCGAGCGTCGTGCAGACCGGCGCGCCCGTCGCCGCGTCGGCCGTCTCCGCGGGCGCCGCCTCGACGAGCGCGGCGTCCTGGCTCGCCTCCGCCGACGGCGTCGCGGGCGGCTCGTAGGGGAGCGGCGCGCACGCGGCGACGAGCCCCAGCACGACGCCGGCAGCCGCCCCGGCCAGGCTCGTCGCCGCGCGTCGGGACCTGCGCGTGCTCGAGGGCGCGCTCGCCGCCCGGGTCGACGAGTCGCTCGGTCGCTGCACGGCGCGGGCACGGTGACGCATGGGGAGATCTCCAGGGGGCAGGTGCGCTGGGGCGGCGCGACACGGCGTGGTCGTCGCCAGACCCGGGTAAGACGAGCCTAACCTGACTTCGAGGAAATCCCGACCGCCGTCCATGTCACCCCCGTCACCACGTGCCGGGCCTGGCACCATAGGCGGGGTGGGACAACACTCGGCGCGACGACGCGTCACCCGTTACACGCTCGGCCACGACTCCGCGCACGTCTCGAGGCGCGAGGACCAGCTGACGGTCGAGGAGCCCCTCGAGGTCCGCGTCGACGGTCGGGTGCTGACCGTCACCATGCGCACGCCGGGCCACGACCTCGAGCTCGCGCTCGGGCTGCTCGTGGCCGAGGGCGTGGTGCACCACCCGCACGACGTGCGCACGGCACGCCTGTGCGCGACGGCCGACAACACGGTCGAGGTGACGCTCGCCGAGGCGGCCCGGCCGCGCGCCGTCGGCCTCGCGCGGGCGCTGCCCACGACCAGCGCGTGCGGGCTGTGCGGCGCGGACAGCATCGACGCGGTGCGGACCCGCTCCGCCCACGCCCTGTCCGACGACGGGCCGGACCTCGACCCCGCCTGGCTCCTCGGCCTCCCGGACCGGATGCGGGCGGCCCAGGTCGTCTTCGCGCGGACCGGGTCGCTGCACGCGGCCGCGCTCGTGGACGTCGAGCGCGACGAGCTGCTCGTCGTGCGCGAGGACGTGGGGCGGCACAACGCGGTCGACAAGGTCGTCGGGTGGGCGGTCCAGCGGGGCCGCCTGCCGCTGCCCGGCACGGTGCTCGTCGTGTCCGGGCGCGCGGGGTTCGAGCTCGTGCAGAAGGCGTCGACGGCCGGGATCCCGGCGATGGTCGCCGTCTCCGCGCCCTCGACCCTCGCCGTCGACCTCGCGGTCGAGGCCGGGATCACGCTCGCAGGCTTCGCCCGAGGCGACTCGATGGTCGTCTACGCGGGCGAGCACCGGGTCCGCGCGGCGGGCCCGGGCGCGACCGCGGTCCCGCGCCCGACGGCGGTCCCGGCATGAGCGGGCCCGGGGACGAGCTCCGCGTCGGCCCGCCCCAGGACCACGCGGCCGGACCGGAGGCCGTGGTGCGCACGCTCCTCGCGTCGGTCCGGGAGATGGGCCCCGCCCGGGCGGCGCGGCTGCTCACGTCCGCGAACCAGAAGGACGGCTTCGACTGCATGAGCTGCGCCTGGCCGGACCCGGCGCACCGCAGCCACGCCGAGTTCTGCGAGAACGGCGCGAAGGCGATCACGTGGGAGGCGACGCCGCGCACCGTGCCGCGCGAGTTCTGGGTCGAGAACTCCCTCACCGACCTCGCCGGGCGCGACGAGTACTGGCTGGGGCAGCAGGGCCGGCTCACCGAGCCGGTGCACAAGCCGGCGGGCTCGGACCACTACGAGCCCGTGACCTGGGAGCGCGCGTTCGAGATCGTGGGGGACCGGCTGCGTGGGCTGGGGTCCCCCGACGAGGCCGCCTTCTACACGAGCGGGCGCGCATCGAACGAGGCGGCGTTCGTCTACCAGCTGTTCGTCCGGGCGTTCGGCACCAACAACCTGCCCGACTGCTCCAACATGTGCCACGAGTCCACCGGCACCGCGATGCTCGAGACCATCGGGATCGGCAAGTCCACGGTCTCCTACGACGACTTCGCCCGGGCCGACCTGGTCATCGTCATGGGGCAGAACCCGGGCACCAACCACCCGCGCATGCTCACCGCGCTCGAGGGGACCAAGCGCGCGGGCGGGTCCGTGGTGTCGGTGAACCCGCTGCCCGAGGCCGGGCTCGTGCGCTACCGCAACCCGCAGACCGTGCGCGGGCTCGTCGGCCGTGGCACGGACATCGCGGACCGGCTGTACCAGGTGCGCCCGGGCGGGGACATGGCGCTCCTGCAGGCGGTGTCCCGCCGCGTGCTGGACGCCGAGGACGCCGCCCCGGGGACGGTGCTGGACCACGCGTTCCTGCGCGCGCACACCCGCGGCCTCGACGCGTTCCGCGCGCACCTCGCGCACCTCGACGAGGACGCGGTGCTCGCCGCCACGGGCCTGACGACGGCCGACGTCGACGACCTCGCGGCGCGCTACCTCGCCGCGGACCGCGTGATCGTCACGTGGGCGATGGGCCTGACGCAGCAGCGCAAGGGCGTCGACACGATCAAGGAGATCGTCAACCTGCTCCTGCTCCGCGGCCACATCGGTCGGCCGGGCGCCGGGGCGTCGCCGATCCGCGGGCACTCCAACGTGCAG
The DNA here is from genome assembly GCF_051844275.1 of Cellulosimicrobium sp. CpK407. NCBI lineage: Bacteria > Bacillati > Actinomycetota > Actinomycetes > Micrococcales > Promicromonosporaceae > Cellulosimicrobium > Cellulosimicrobium sp. CpK407. The sequence goes on along the minus strand of NZ_JBGNYC010000026.1, from coordinate 34,805 downwards.
GGCGACCGGACCATGGGCATCTGGGAGAAGATGCCGGACTCCTTCCTCGACGCGCTGGGGCGCGAGTTCGCGTTCGAGCCGCCGCGCGCGCACGGCGCCGACGCCGTCGAGACGCTCCGGCGCATGCGTGACGGGCGCATCCGCGCGTTCGTCGCGCTCGGGGGGAACTTCGCCGGCGCCATCTCGGACACCGCGGCCGCCGAGGCGGCGCTGCGCGGCACCGACCTCACGGTGCAGATCTCCACCAAGCTCAACCGCTCGCACGTCGTCACCGGGCGCGAGGCGCTCATCCTGCCGACGCTGGGGCGCACCGAGGTCGACGTGCAGAAGAGCGGGGCGCAGATCGTCTCCGTGGAGGACTCGGTGTGCGCGGTGCACGCGTCGCGCGGCAAGGTCGACCCCGTCGCGCCGGGCCTGCGCAGCGAGGTGGCGATCGTCGTCGGCATGGCGGAGGCGACGCTGCGGGGTGGCCCGGGCGCCGACCGGGCGCCGGGGATCGACTGGGCGGCGATGCGGGACGACTACGACGTGGTGCGCGACCACGTCAGCCGCGTCGTGCCCGGGTTCGAGCGGTTCAACGTCGGCGTGCGGCGCCCCGAGGGGTTCGTGCTCCCGCACGGCCCGCGCGACTCGCGCACGTTCACGACGCCGAGCGGGCGCGCCGAGATCACGGTCAACGAGCTCGAGCCCGTCGAGTGCCCACCGGGTCGCCTGATCCTGCAGACGCTGCGCTCGCACGACCAGTTCAACACGACGATCTACGGGCTGTCCGACCGGTACCGGGGCGTGCGCGGGGGCCGCGACGTCGTGCTCGTGCACCCGGACGACCTCGCCGAGCTGGGGTTCGCCGACGGCGACCGGGTCGACGTCCACGCCGAGTGGCCCGGCGAGCCCGACCGCGTCCTCGCCGCCCAGCGCGTGGTCGCCTACCCGACGGCGCGGGGGTCGGCCGCCGCCTACTATCCGGAGGCGAACGTCCTCGTCCCGCTCGAGAGCACGGCCTACGGGAGCAACACGCCGGTCTCGAAGTCCGTCGTCGTCCGGTTGCACGCCGCGAGGTAGAGCCCCGGTCCGGCTGCCGGGGTCGCGGCGGGCTCAGCGGTGGGCGGCGCCCAGGTCGGCGAAGAGGTCGCTGTTGAGGCGGAAGGCGTGCTTGGCCTCGGCGACGGTCTCGTCGAGCTGCTCGGGCGTGAGGACGAGGCCGTCGAGGCGCTCGCGGTAGACGTCCTTGAACGGCTTGGACTTGGGGATCTCGACGAACGTGTAGAACGCGAGGCCGTCGCCCGAGAGGCCGTAGTGCCGCTCCAGCATGCGCTTGATGATCTGCCCGCCGGAGAGGTCGCCGAGGTAGCGGGTGTACGCGTGCGCGGCGTAGGCGGGCAGCGACGCGCCGACCGTGCGCAGGCGCGCGACGTAGCGCTCGGTCGCGGGGTGGATGGTGATGCGCTCGGCCCAGTCGGCGCCGACGAGGAACGTGAGGTCCTTCTCGATCTCGGGGGTGCGCGTGAGCTCGTCGAAGACCAGCGTGGAGCCCTGGGCCTCGGCGCGGATCGCGGCGCTCGCGTCCTCGAGCGCGCCGTAGATCGCCCACTGCTGGGCCGCGAGGTCCGCGTACGCCGAGACGTCGAGCTGCCCGGACATGAGCCGCTCGACGAACCCGGAGCTCTCGGCCCGCTCGTGCTCGGGGCGCGTGCCCTCGCGCAGGCGCTGGGACAGCGGCACGGACTCGTCGGTGCGGTCGAGGTCCTGGGTGAGAGCAGTCACGGTGGCTCCTGCGGGTAGCGTCGGGTCGGGGCGCTCGTCCTGACGCGACGTCATGACGATGCGTCAGGAACTGTAACCCACCCAGGTGAGGCTTGCCTATCCTCGGTCCGGGATCTGGTCGACGTCCTCCGGGTCGGGGAGCCCCGCGAGGAACCGGAAACCCAGGAGTGCGACCAGCGTGCCGAGCCCGCCGCCGACGACGAGCGGCGTGGTCAGGTCCGCCCGGGCGAGGAGACCGCCGAGGAAGGACCCGAGCGGCATGGCGCCCCACAGGAGCGTGCGCCACGTGCCGTGCACGCGGCCGAGCAGGCGGCCGGGGATCATCGCCTGCCGCAGCGACATGACGAGCACGTTCCAGACCGTCACCGCGCCGAACCCCACCGCGAGCAGCACGGCCGCGACGGCGACGCCGCCGCCCGGCAGGTGCGGCACGACCCCGAGGAGGACGAGGGCCACGGGCGTCACGAGGTTCGCGACGGCGATGGTCCGCCCGGTCCCGAAGCGCTCCTTGGCGGGGTTCGCGACCGCCGCCGCGACGAGCGACCCTCCGGCCCCGACGAGCAGGAACGTCCCGTACCAGGCCTCCGGGACGCCGAGCACGTCGAGGACGTAGAGCACGGTCGTCGCGGTCGCGGCCGAGAAGCAGAGCCCGACGACGACGGACAGGACCCACAGGGGTCGCAGCGTCGGGTGCGCCCACAGGTAGCGGAAGCCGTCCCCGAGCTGGCGGAACCAGGGCGGAGCGGGCTCTGCGCCCGCGTCGGCCGGGGCGCGGTGCTCGCCCGCCGCGACGGCGGGCAGGAACAGCGCGAGCGCGCCCGCGACGGCGTACGCGGCGGCACCCGTGCCGAGCGGCACGACGACGGCGACCGCGAAGAGCGCCGACGTGAGCGGTGCCGAGAGGAAGTTCTGGACGGTGATCTCGCCCGCCTCGATGCGCGAGTTGGCGCGCGGCAGGTCGGCGGGCCGCACGATCGAGGGCAGCACGGCGCGGATCGCGCCGTCGTACACGGTCTCCAGCGCGCCGTAGAGGAACACGACGGCGTACAGCCACCAGATCGTCAGCGTGCCCGTCGCGGCGAGGGCGACGAGCCCGAGGGCGAGCAGCGTGCGGGCACCGTTCGCGAGCGCGAGCGCGTGCCGACGGTCGACGCGGTCGAGGAGGACCCCGGCGGGGATGGCGAAGAACAGCCACGGCAGGAGCGAGACGGCGGCGATGCCGGAGACGAGGAACGGGTCGTCGGTGAGGCGCGCGGCGAGCAGCGGCGACGCGACGCGCGCGATGCCGTCACCCAGGCTGGAGCTGAGGTTCGCGGTGAAGACGTTGCGGAACGGCGCGCCGAGCCCGGCGCGCGCCCGGGCGGGGGCGTCGGGGAGCCTGCGGCGGCGGGTCGGCACCCCCCGAGGCTAAGCGACCGTTGCCGGGGGCATCACCGACCCTCCGGTCGGTTCTGCGCGCAGCAGAGGGCGCGGCCGCTGGTGTCCGTGCGCGGGCGCAGCCTCAGCGCGAGAGCGCGGGTGAGGTCGCGTCGGCCCCGACGGCACGCAGCACGAAGGCCTCGGTCGCCTCGATCGCCTGCTCGCGCGCGGCCGGGTCGTCGGGGACGAGCCGACCGGAGAGGCACGCGTTGACGAGCTGCACGGTGGTGTCGATGTCCTGCTCGGGAAACTCCCCGACCTCGATGCCCGACGCCACGATGCGGCGCAGGATCGTCTCGACGAGCTCGGCGTGCTCGCGCAGGCGCTGGCGCGTCGTGCGCGACAGCACGGTGCGCAGGTCCGGACCGGGGGCCAGGTGGAAGATGCGCTTGAGCTGCGCCTGCTGGCGGATGTAGGTGCGGAGCTGCTCGACCGGGTCGTCCACGTCCTCCAGCGCCCGCTCGAGCGTCCCGACGTACTGCTCCGTCTCGTGGGTGATGAACCCGAGGAGCAGGGCCTCCTTGTCGGGGAAGTGGTTGTACACCGCGGTGCGGCCGACGCCCGCGGCGGCGGCGATGTCGGCGAGCGAGATGGCGTCGAAGCCGCGGTCCATCATGAGGGTCGAGAGCGCCGCGAAGAGCTTCTGCCGGGTCTGGGCGCGGTGCTCGTGGAGGGACCCTCCGATGATCTTGGGCATGCTGACATCATAGGGAGGTCGTGTCAGAACGCTAATCGGCTCCTCCGGGCCGCAACCGTGCCGCAACCGGGCCGGAACCGGGCCGCAGCCGGGCCGCAGCCGGGCCGCAGCCGGGCCTCCCGGGCGCGCCCCGACGTCTGGCACACTGCCGCCATGGACACGACCGCGGCGCCCGACGGCGTCCCCGCCAGCGCCCCGGACCCGGACTTCCCGCCCGTCCCCGCGGACACCAAGGACTGGACGTGGGTCATGGAGCGACCGTGCCCCGAGTGCGGGTTCGTGGCGTCCGCGGTGTCGCCCGACCGCGTGGGGGCCGCGGTGCGCGACGCGATCCCGCGCTACGTCGGCGCGCTGGGCCGCGAGGACGTGCGCGTCCGCCCCGACGCCACGACCTGGTCCGTGCTGGAGTACGCCGCGCACGTCCGCGACGTCTTCTCCGTCTTCGACGTGCGCGTGCAGTCGATGGTCGAGGGCGACGACCCGCAGTTCGCGAACTGGGACCAGGACGCCACGGCGGTCGAGCAGGACTACGCGCACCAGGACCCGGCGACCGTGGCGCGCGAGCTCGAGATCGCGGGCGACCGGGTCGCGGGCCGGTTCGACGCGCTCGTCCCGGAGCAGTGGGAGCGTCCCGGACGGCGCTCGAACGGGTCGGTGTTCACGGTCCGCACCCTCGGCCAGTACTTCGTCCACGACGTCGTCCACCACCTGCACGACGTCGGCGCCTGACCGGGCGCGGCGCCGGCCCCGCCGCGGCAGGAGAAGCACGGTCGTGACACGGCCGTAACATCCCGGCATTCCGGACGCCCTACGGTCCGGTCATGGACGCCACCGTCGCCGGCCTCGTGCCGGACGCGCACGCGGGAGCGCACCTTCTCGCGGTGCCTCGCTCCCGCGGCGCGGCTCGTACGCCCGTGGACACCCTCGCGCGCGCCTGGTTCGCCGACGCGGCGTGGACGACGCCGCCCGGCGGCGGGGGAGCGACCCGGCCCATGGTGGGGGCGCGGTTCCGCGGCGTGGTGCCCGAGGGCGTGGTGACGCCGGGCGAGCTCCGGCTCGCCGAGGGCGCGCGCCTCGTCGGACCCTTCCCGCTCACGCCACCGCAGACGCAGGCGCTCGACCTCGCGGGCGGGAGCGCCGAGGCGTTCGCCCTGCACGTCGACGACTCGGCGCCGCGCGGGGCCCCGGCCCCGCTCGTCGACGACCGCGACGGCCTCGCGCGGGCGTTCGCGGCGGGGCTGCCGCAGGGGCTCGAGCTCCAGGTGCTGGGCTGGGCGGTCGCGGCGGCCCGGCGCGTCGGGGGTGCGGTCGTCGCCGACGGCCGGACCGTGCTCACGCCCGACCCTGCCTCGGGGGTCGACCTGACCCTCTACAGCGCCCAGGTCCTCGGCCCCGACGCCGCGCTCGGCGTCCTGCGCACGACGGTCCCGAACGCGCAGGTCGTCGCGGTCCACCCCCGCCCGGACGGCCTCGCGGAGTACGTGCTGTCGGGGGACACCCCGTACGACGGCGCGGTCCGGCTGGCCGCGCAGCGCGTGCCGCAGGTGCCGCTCGCGCTCGGTGCGCTCGACTGGCGCGAGCACGGGCCGCACGCCTACCGCGTCACGTGGGTCCCCCAGGACCCGTACGAGCTCGAGGTCGAACGGCCGTCGGGGCTGCACGTCATCGCGCGCTCGCGCGCCCGGGTGCTCGTCGCCCGTCTCGCGGCGATGCTCCAGGGGCGCCTCGCGGGGACGCTCGTCGACGACGGCGGCTTCGTCGTGCGGGACCTCGACCTCGACGAGCGGCTCACGCCGGCGGCGACGCCGACGACGCAGTTCTGGGTCTGAGCGACGGCGTGCGCACGAGGCGCGGGTCGTGGTCGAACCGGGCGTGTCGCCCGCGCGAACTGTCCACAGATTTCGTCCACAGGGTTGTGGGTCCCGTGGGAATCGTGCGGGGCCGCCTGTGGACGAACCTGTGGCCTTCGCGACCGGTCAAATGACATCGGTGGGAACTCTTGCAGGGCCTCCGGGTGAGGACTACAAACGTGCTAACGGCCCGGACGGGCGCAGACGGACGACGGTGTTCCGCACGCAGGGGTCTGACGGCCCCGCCAGGAGCGCACGACGACCGGCGCGCACGCCAGGGCACGGCTGACCGGAGAACGGTGGACGACCCGCGACCCCCTGCTGCGGGGCTGCGCGCGACGGCGCAGGTTCCGACCGGACCCGGAAGGCCGACCGCGATCGGCGTCAGCACGCCTGCCCGGGGCATCCGGAGCGGGCGTGGGGACGCCGGGCCGCCACGTCGCGAGCGGCGCCCCGACGGGCCACCGGCCCGACCGCCCCGGGGTCGCGCGGACACGGCGAGGCCCCTCGGAATCCTGCTCCGAGGGGCCTCGCTGCCATTCTCCCGCGGGCGTCCCGCGACGCGAAGACCCGTCCGCGGGCCGGTGGGCCGGGTCCGTCCGCCGCGCCTACGCTCGTGCCATGAGCAACCTCGAGACCCGGCCCGAGGAGCGCGTCTGCTCCGCGGGCGCCCCTGACGGCGCGGCGCCCGCGGTGGAGATCCTCGAGCACCGCGACGTCCCGCTCGGGGGCACGCGCGCGATGCGGGTGCGCCGCACGATCCCGCAGCGCGCGCGCTCGCTCGTGGGGGCGTGGTGCTTCCTCGACCACTACGGGCCGGACCCGCTGCCCGCGATCGGCGACGGCACCGACGGCATGCAGGTCCCGCCGCACCCGCACACCGGCCTGCAGACCGTCACGTGGTTGTTCGCCGGGGAGATCCTGCACCGGGACGCGGTCGGCTCCCTCCAGACGGTCCGGCCCGGCGAGCTCAACCTCATGACCGCGGGTCGCGGCATCTCCCACTCGGAGGAGTCGCCGCGCGGCGTCCGCCCGCCGGTCCTGCACGGGGTCCAGCTCTGGGTCGCGCTCCCGGGCGACCGGCTCGACGACCCGCCGGCGTTCGAGCACCACGCCGACCTGCCGGTCGCGGACGTCGCCGGTGCCCGGGTCCAGGTCTTCCTCGGGAGCCTGCGGGTCGCGGGCGCGGGGCTGCGCTCGCCCGCGACGACGTACTCGCCCCTCGTCGGGGCGCAGGTGGACCTGGCGGCCGGGGCGCGCGTGACGCTGGACGTCGACCCGGCGTTCGAGCACGGCCTGCTCGTGGACGACGGGACGGTGCGCCTGGAGGGCGAGGTGGTCCCGCCGTCGTCGCTCGGGTACGTCGCGCCGGGCCGTGCGACGCTCACCGTCGAGGCCGGGCCGGAGGGCCCCGCGCGGGTCGTGCTCGTGGGCGGCGAGCCGTTCGGCGAGGACATCGTCATGTGGTGGAACTTCGTCGGCCGGTCGCACGACGACGTCGCGCGCGCCCGCGCCGACTGGCAGGCGCAGCTGGTGGTCACCGGCGGGGAGGGGCCGAACCACGGCGGTACGCGGTACGCCGAGGGCGCGCGCGACGGACGCTACGGCGAGGTCGTCGGGTACGACGGCGGCCCGCTCCCGGCACCCGCGCTGCCCGACGTCCGCCTGCGGCCCCGCACCCGCCCGGCGGCGCGCCAGTAGACTGCCGCGCATGGCCAAGAACTCCACGCCCGACTTCGTGCTGCGCCCGTTCGAGGGGCTCCCCGGCGAGACCGACTGGGTCACGATGCGCGAGGTCGTGCCCTCGGCCACCGCGACCGCCCGCACGACCGCGGAGCACGGCGCGCGCGACGTCACCGTCGTGACCGTCCTGCCCGCGGGCTGGGCCGCGCTGCACCGCCAGGACGGCGCGATCCTCCTCGCGGTCCAGACGCTCGCGGGCTCGGGCGACACGAGCCGCGACCTCGCCGCGGCGCTGCTGGAGGCGATCGACGCCGAGCCCGGCACGTCCATCGAGATGAGCGCGCTGCCCGACGCCGGCCCGCGCCTGCAGGACGTCCTCGACCTCTCCGTCCCGTTCGACGTCACCGTCCACGACGACTTCGCGTTCTGGCTCGACCCGGCCGAGGAGGTCACGCCGGACCTGCGCGCGTCGCTCGACCAGGCGGCCGAGTCGATGGTGCCCACGGTGAAGCTCGACGCCGTCCCCTCGGCGTACTGGTGCCGCATGTCGCGCGAGTTCCTGCGCTGGGCGCGTCCGGAGCCCGAGGACGCGCTCATCGACGCGATCTCGCGCCTGCACGCGCGGCGCGAGTCGGGCCTCGCGGGCGGCAAGTTCGTCGGCGCGTTCCGGTCGAGCGGTGTGCTCGTCCCGGTGTGGGAGCTGCCGCGCGGGACGGAGGCCGACGAGCTCGAGGGCCCGGTCGCGGAGCTCGACGCGCTCCTCACGGAGGCGCTCGCCGTCACGGAGCCGCTCGACGCGAACGAGCGCCGGGCGCGCGCGGGGATCGTGTCGCGCCAGGTGACCCTGCGCTGACGCACCCGCTGCCGGTCGACGGCCCGACGCGCAGCCCGCCGACGCCCCTGTCGGCGGGCTGTCGCGTCGAGTAGGATCCGGGGGACCTGGGAACGCAGCCCGGTCGTCCTGCGAAGATCCCGAGCGGATCTGCTGGTGGAACGACGGCACTTCTGCGGCCAACTCTTTGCACTACTAGGCTGGACGGCGTGAACGCGGACCATCGGTCGACTGAGTCGGGGAACAACACGGGCAGTGCTCCTGCCGGCGCGGCGAGCACGCCGCCGACGTACCTCTCGGCGTCCGGCACGCGGGCACGCACGCCCCGGCCGACGACCGGCGAGGGCCGGACCGGCCGCGCGGTGCGGCAGCGCGTCGCCGTGATCATCCCGGCGAAGGACGAGTCCCGGCGCATCGCCGCGACGGTCCGCGCGGCCAAGGCGATCCCGCACGTGGACCTCGTGCTCGTCGTGGACGACGGGAGCGAGGACGACACCCAGCACGTCGCGCGCGAGGCCGGCGCCGTCGTGGTGCGCCACTCGCACAACCGCGGCAAGGCCGCGGCCATGGAGACCGGCGCGGCCGTCGTCGCGATGCGCGACGCCGCCGACCGTCCCCCGCGCCTCCTGCTCTTCATCGACGGCGACCTCGGCGAGACCGCCGTGAACACCGCGCCGCTCGTCGCGCCCGTGCTCGACGGGTACGCGGACCTCGCGATCGCGCTGCTCCCGCCGCAGCCGGGCGCCGGCGGCCGGGGGATCGTCGTCGGGGCCGCGCGCCGCGCGATCCAGTCGCTCACGGGGTGGACCCCGACGCAGCCGCTCTCGGGCATGCGCTGCCTCACGCGCGAGGCGTTCGAGGCCGCGACCCCGCTCGCGCGCGGCTGGGGCGTGGAGACCGGCATGACGATCGACCTGCTCCGCAAGGGGTACGTCGCCGTCGAGGTGCCGTGCGACCTGCGCCACCGCGCGTCGTCCAACGACCTCAAGGGCCAGCTCCACCGCGCCGCGCAGTACCGCGACGTGCTCCTGGCCGTGAACGCGCGCAAGATGCGCTCCGCCGTCGACCGGGTGCGGGCCGCCGACCAGCACTGAGCCCGGCCCGGCCACCGCCCGGCGCGCGGTCCCGTCCCGCGGGTGGCGAGCGTCCCCGGGGGAGCCCACCCTGGGTGGACGGAGCACGGTGTCGTGCCCGGTGGCTCGCGTCCGCGCGAGGCCGCACCGACGACGACGGGGGCATCGCCATGTGCACGGGCATCAGGTTCTCGGACGGCAGGGGGAGCGTCTACCTCGCACGCAACCTCGACTGGACGAGCGGGTACGGGCAACGGGTGGTGCTGACGCCCACCGGGTACGCGCCGAGGTCACCGTTCGGCGCGGTGCCCGCCGTCCGGCACGCGACGCTCGGCATGGGCATCGTGGCGGAGGGGACGCCGCTCTACTTCGACTGCGGCAACGACGCGGGCCTCGCCGTCGCGGGGCTCAACTTCCCGGGATACGCGGTGTACGCGCCCGGCCCGGTCGACGGCGCGGTCAACGTCGCCGCGTACGAGCTCCCGCTGTGGGTGTGCTCGCAGTTCGCGACGGTGGACGAGGTGGAGGCCGCGCTCCAGGACGTCGTGGTCGTCGACCGACCGATCGACGACACCTACCCGAGCTCGATGCTGCACTGGATCGTCGCCGACGCGACGCGCGCCGTCGTCGTCGAGCACACGGCGGACGGGATGCACGTCTTCCACGACGACGTCGACGTCCTCACGAACCAGCCCGGGTTCGGCTGGCACCACGAGAACCTGCGCAACTACCTCAACGCGTCGCCCGACTTCCCCGGGGACACGGAGCTGGGCGGGGCGGTCCTCACCCCGTTCGGCTCGGGCTCGCACATGCGCGGCATCCCGGGGGACTACTACTCGCCGTCGCGGTTCGTCCGCGCCGCCTACGTCAACGCCCACTACCCGACGCAGGAGAGCGAGGAGCAGAACGTCAGCCGCGCCTTCCACACGCTGCAGCAGGTCGCGATGGTCGAGGGCAGCGCCGTGATGGCGTCGGGCGAGTCCGAGATCACCGTCTACACGGGGCTGTTCTCCTCGCGCACGTCGACCTACTACTGGAACACCTACGAGGACCCGGCGGTCCGGAGCGTCGCGATGCCCGACCTCGCGGCGGGCGGCACCGAGCTCGTGCTCGCGTAGGAGGGGAGGCTCAGCGCGTCGCGCTCTGCACCCGTGAGGTGGAGTCCTCCGGCTCGCTCCCGGCCGCGTCCGGCGCGGCGCCCGGCGTGCCCTCCCGGGAGCCCGGCCCCTCCTCGGTCCCGGTGCCGTCGGCGGCGGCGTGCAGGGCCGCGACGGTGAGCAGCGGCACCGCCGGGATGAGCGCGATGAGCGCGATGCGCACGCCGAAGTCGTTGACCAGCGACCCGGCGACGCACACGATCCACAGGGCGAGCACGGTCGGGCGCACGAGCGGCCACGCGGCCTCGGTCCGCGCGAACCACCCCGGCGTGAACCGCCGCGGCCAGAACAGCACGAGCGCCGTCGCGACGAGGACGAGGATCGTCAGCCACACGGGCACGCCACCCAGCACGGAGCGGGCCGCGTAGCCGGCCTTGCGGAGCAGGGTCTCCCACGCCGAGCCGTCCACGACCTGGCCGACGAACCGGCCGAGGTGCGAGCGCTCGTCGGCCGGGCGCAGCCAGTCGAGCACGCCGACCGCGGCGACGAGGCCGACGCCGGCGGCGGCGACGAGCAGGAACCGCCGCCACGTGACTCGGGCCCCGGACGCCGCCAGCCCCAGCACGGCGAACGCCGGCACGACGACGAGCCCGCCGCCGAGGTCGGCCCCGAGGGTCGGCCACACGTCCACGACCATCGTCACCACGCCGATGACGCCCACGACCGTCGCGGCCACGTACCGGCGCCCGCGGGCCACGAGCCACTGGGCGAGCGCGGCCGCGAGGACGAGCGCCGCGACCGCGTACACGGAGAACGTCGGGTTGCCGAACCCGTAGAACCGTGCGCCGAACGTCGGTGCGGAGCCGAGCGGGCTGGCGCGGTTCAGCGGCGTCCCGACGAGCGCGTCGAGCGTGAGCACCGCGAAGGTGATCCCGGCGACGATCCCGGGCCCGAGCCACACGGGACGCCGCGGGGCGAGCGCGCCGAGCGCGGCGACGGCCGCCGTCGCGAGCACGGTCGACACGACGATCGCGAGGGTCTGGTTCGCGAACCGCCACCAGCCGGTGAGCGACACGAGGAAGGCCGCGGTCGGGACGGCGGCCACGACGAGAGCGGCCCCGCGCGCCCAGTGCGCGCCCCGGGCCCAGCGGGCGCGCGCCCGGTCACCGGTCGCGCGCGCGGCCCGCGGCGCGAGCAGCAGGCACAGCCCGGCGATGGCGAGGCCCGCGCAGAGCGGCACGTCGACGAACGCGGTGTAGACGGCGCGCCGCACGTGGTCGCGCGTCGTGAGGTCGGCGAGCGCGTCCGCGGTCGAGGTCGCGTCCGGGGGCCGCGTCGAGCCCCACGCCAGCGGCGTGTCCTGGATGCGTGCGGGGGTCGCGACGCCGGCGGCGTCGAGCACGGTCGCCGGGACGTCGAGCACGCGCGCGACGCCGTCGGTCCGCGTGGCCGCGCTCGTCACGTAGCGCGCCTGCTCGGGGCCGTCGAACGACGGTCGCACGAGCGTCGCGCCGAGCGCCGGGCGCGTCCCGGGCGTGCCCGCGACGTCGACGACGAGCACCGTCGTCCCGGTCGGGGTGGCGTCGAGCACCGCGCCCACGGTGGCGTCCACGGCGGCGAGCCGGTCCGTCCGCAGGGAGGCCCGCAGCGCGGCGCGCTCCTCGGCCGGGAGGTCGGGGTCGACCGTCGGGGTCGTCGCGTCGCCGGCGTCGACGACGGTCACGGGGCACGCGAACGCGTCGCTCCCGGGGGTGGTCGCGCGCGCGAGGTCCCGGTAGCGCGCGACGTCGCCCCGCGAGTCCGCGAGGGCGATCGCCGCACCGGGCCCGACGGCCGTCGCGCACATTGTGCTCGTCGGGGCGCCCGACGAGGCGCCCGCGACGTCGCCGGTGAGCGCGTCGCCGAGCACGCCCAGCCGCGCCTGGTAGCCCGAGCCGCGCTGCAGCGCGACGAGCTCGTCCCAGCCCTCGACGTGCGCGCCGTCGGCGGCCTCGGTGGAGGTGACGGGCTGCGCCGTCGGGCACTCCCACGTGCCGTCGGGCGCGCGCTGCGTCGCGACCTCGGCGAGCTGCCCGGCCGAGAGCGCGAGCCAGCCGCCGACGGTGCAGCGGCTCGCCGCTCCGGTCGGCTGGGCGACGCCGCCGGCGCCGGCACCGTCGGTGAGCAGGGCGTGCAGGTTCGGCGTCATCGCCGCCGTGACGTCGCTCCACGTGACGCCCGTGGTCCCGACGACGACGAGCGGCCGGTCGGTGGCGATGGCGTCCGCACGGGTCACGGCCGCCTCGCCGCCCGCGGGCGCGGCGCTGGACGTGGGACGCAGCCCACCCGAGGCGAGCACCGTCGACACGAGCAGGACGACGAGCAGGAGCCCGCCCCCGACCGTGAGGAGCATCGTGGGCATGTGCCGGATCCCCGGTTCGGGGAGCGCGGACGTCGGGCGTCGCGGCGCCTCGCGCGCGAGGAAGCCGGGCACGATCATCGCGGTCCCGACGACGACGACCATGACGGCGATGATGATGCCCGAGTCGTTGAGCACGGAGCCGACCCCCGCCACGACCACGAGCGCGACCACGAGCTCGCGCAGCAGCGGCCAGCGCTCGTAGGCACGCGCGACCTCGGGCAGACGGAAGCGCTCCGGACGCAGCGCCGCGAGGGCGGCGAGGACGACGAGCACCGCCGCGACGGCACCCGCCGGCTGTGCGACGGTGTGCCAGGCCCCGAGGGCCTTGCGCCCGATGACCTCGAGCGCCGCCCCGTCGAGGACGGTCTGCACGAACCCGCCGAGGTGCGAGCTGCCCCCGGGCAGCAGCCAGTCCACCACCGCGACGACGGCGACCACGAGCACGGTGAGCCCCGCGACGACGAGCGCCCGCAGCCACGTGATCCGCACCCGGCCGACGAGCAGCGCCAGGACGGCGAACGCGGGGACGAGCGCGAGGATCCCGCCGAAGTCGGCGCCGAACGCGGGCCAGCCGTCGATGACGATCGTCACCGCCCCGACCGCGACCACGAGCCACGCCGCGAGCCGCCGCCGTCCCCGGGCGAGCGCTGTGGACGCCAGGCCGCCGGCGAGCACGAGGCCCGCGACCGCGTACACGGCGAACGTCACGTTGTTGAAGCCGTAGAAGCGCGTGAAGCCCGCGACGGCGGACGTGCCGAGCAGGGACGCCTGCTGGAGGGTCGTGCCCGTCGCGCCGTCGACCGTGAGGACGAGCCACGTGACGCCCGCGAGCGCCGTCGGCAGCGCCCACGGGCGGCGCGGCAGGAGGCGCGAGGCGGCCCACGCGACGAGGGCGACGGCGACGGCGCTGACGGCGAGGGCGAGGGTGAGCGCGGGCGCCGGCGCGCTCCACACCCACCACCGCGACAGGCTCGCGAGGGAGGCTGCGACGGGGGCAGCGGCCGCGACCAGGAGCACCGCGGACAGGACGCGCAGGCCGGCCGGGCCGGGGCGCGCCGGCAGCCCGCGCCGCGCGGCCGCGCGGCGCACCCAGAGCGCCCCGCCGAGCGCGACGACGAGCGTCGCGACGAGCAGCCCGACGAGCACGGGGTAGAGCGTCGGGATGGTGCTCGTGAGGACGTTGAGGTACTGCCGGTTCTCGACCGTGCGCGCCACGTCCATGCGCCGGACCTCGCCCAGCGACAGCGGTGCGCCGTCGAGACCCTCGGTGCTCCCGCCCGCCTCCTCGACGACGGTCGCCGTGAGGTCGACGAGCTGGACGATGCCGTCCTTCTGCGTGCTCGGGGAGTGCAGCCAGCGGCTCGTGGGCTCGCCCTTGCGCCAGTCGACGACGACCGGGAGCCCCGGCTCGCCGACCGGCCCTGAGGGCACGCCCGCGACGAGCACGCGCGTGCCGCGGTCGACCTCGTCCATGACGCGCGCGAGCGCCTCGTCGAGCGCGTCGAGGCTCTGCCCCCGCCCGGGGGAGGAGTCGACGATCTCGCCCTGGTCGACCACCGTCACGTCGCACGCGTCGAGCCCGCCCTCGGGCAGCGCCGCGAGCGCGGACGCGTACCGCTCGACGTGCCCGTTCGCGTCGGCGAGCATCACGGCCGCGCCCGGCCCGACCGCCGTCGTGCAGACGCCGGTCTCGGCGAGCCGCGTCGCGAGGGTCCCGGGCGCGTGGTGCGTCGTCGGGGCCGCGGCCTCCTCCTCGGAGGGCGCCGTGAGCGTCGCCCACCCGGGGACGTCGGCGGGCAGCGCCTCGGGCGCGGTCGCTCCCGACGTCGTCGGGGTGGGGACGGGGAGCGGCGGGCAGCCCGGCGTGGGCGGCTCGGCGCTGACGGGCGGCGCCTCCACCGGCTCGTCGGCCGCCGGGTCGGAGGACGAGACCATCTGCCCGGCGGACAGCGTGAGCCACGCGTCCGTGGCGCAGGACGTCCGCCCCACGCCGAGCGACGCGACCGACCCCGTCCGGATCACCGACCACAGCGTGGGCGTCGCGGTGGGCGAGACGTCGCTCCAGTACAGGCCCGCCACCGCGACGAGCACCACGGGGCGCGGGTCGTGCGTCGGCGCGGTGCCGGTCGTCGTGCCCGTCGCGGCGGCGCTCGTGGTGCCGGTCGCGGTCGCGGTCGTGCCCGACGGCGTCGCGGCCGCTGCCGGCGCGGCGACGGTCCCGAGGAGGGCGAGCAGGGCCAGGGCGACCGCCGCCGCGAGCGCGGTCGCCCGCGTGCCCGTCGCTCCCCGGCGTGCGGGGAGGGTGCGGGCAGGGGGGAGCGCGGCGGCCGGGAACGTCACCGGTCCAGCCTACGGGGGCGCCTCGCGCCCGGACCGGGCCGACGAGCGGCGTCGTCGCAGGTCCGTGCGGGACGCTCACGCGCCCTCCACGCCCGCTGCGCGGGTATGCGCTGGACGGCCAAACTTGTACCCGTGTACAAATTGGGTCCATGTACAAGTTTGGGAGCCGACCGTGCGACCGCTGAGCCGTGCCGAGGCGCGCGCCGCGATCGTGAACACCGACCCGTCGGAGGGCAAGGTCCGCCTGCCTGCGCACTTCGACGCTCTGCGCTGGGACGATCTCGACTACCTCGGGTGGCGGGACCCTCGGGCGCCCCAGCGCGCCTTCCTCGTGGCCGAGGGCCTCGACGGCCGTGCGCTGGGCGCGGTCCTGCGCCAGAGCCCGAGCCACGCGGAGACCGGAGGGCGAGCGGTCATGTGCGCCCTCTGCCGCTTCACGAGGCGTTTCAACGAGGTGGCGCTCTTCGCCGCTCCCCGACCGTCGTCCGACAAGAGGCGGCGCCTGAGCACCGTGGGCATCCTCGTCTGCACCGACCTGGACTGCGGCCGGAACGTGCTGGCTGCCCCCGTGCGAGGCCCGCTCGACCCGCCCGCGGAGGAGGTCGTCCGGGCTCGCCGGGCGGGGCTCCGGACGCGTACTCTCGCGTTCCTGCACGGCCTGACCGACGGCGCCGGCACGACACGGACGAGGAGCTGACGATGGCCTACCTGCCGCGCGCGGAGCGTCGGGACTCGATCGTCGCCGCAGCGGCCGCCGTCGTGCGCCGTGCCGGGCTCGGCGCCGTCACCGCGCGCGTCGTGGCCGACGAGCTCGGTGGCTCCCCCGGCCAGATCCACCACCACTTCGCGTCGACGGACGAGCTCGTCGCGGAGGCCTGGCGGCGCTATGCCCGAGAGGAGATCGTCGCCTTCGAGGGCGCGTCCCGCGGTCTGGCGCCGCGCGCGGGGCTCGAGCTCTTCTTCGAGGACCTCGTCGGTCCGGACGGTGACGGCCGGGCCCTGGCGCTCTGGGCCGAGGCGGGCGCCCACGCCCAGCTGCGGCCGGAGGTCGCGGACGCCTACGTGGAGACGCTCGACCACCTGGTCGTCGTCCTCGCGGACGTCCTCGGCGGCCCGGACCGCCGCGACGCCGCGGGCAGGGTGCTCATGGTCGGCGTCGGCCTGGCGGGGCTGAGCCGGGTGGGTGGGGCCGCGGCGATCCCTCCGCGCGCGGTCATGCGGTCGGCGATCGACACGGAGACGACGTCGCGCTGACCGCACGGCACGCGGGTCAGGCCGTGCGCACCACGAGCGCGCCGGGGTCGACGCGTGACTCGATCTCCACGGCGAGGCCCAGCACGTCGCCGTCGACCTGGGCCTGCTCGCCGCCCTCCACGCGCACGCGGACGCGCCGGGCGCGCGCGTGGTCGATGCGTCCGATCTTGGCGGGCAGGTCGTTGCGCACGCCGAGGCCCTGCATGACGACCTCCCCGAAGAGCTGCGCCCAGCCCACGACCCCGCCGCGCGTGTCGATCGCGGCGATGTCCAGGATCCCGTCGTCGATCACCGCGTCGGGCAGGAGCGTCAGGCCCCCGGGGAGGCGGCCGCAGTTGCCGATGAGGAGCGAGCGCAGCCGCGCCTCGACGGGCGGCGTGTCGTCGAGCTGGATGCGTGCGCGCATGCGGCGCCCGTGCAGGTGCCGGATGCCCGCGACGAAGTAGGCGACCCAGCCCACCTTCGCCTTGAGGTCGTCGTCGGTGTCGGCGACCATCGCGGCGTCGAACCCGAGACCCGCGATGACGAGGAAGATGTGCTCCTTGTCGGTGTCCTGGGCGGGGTCGGGCGCCGTCCCCGGCTCGTCCCCCTCCGCGGGGGTGACGTCGGCGTAGCGCAGGACCTTGACCCAGCCGACGTCGACCGGGCGGTCGGAACCCGCGATCACGACGGCCAGCGCGGCGCGCGCGTCGCCCACCGGCAGGTCGAGGTTGCGCGCGAGGAGGTTGCCGGTGCCCACCGGGACCAGGCCCATGGTGCGGCCGCTGCCGACCATGCCCTCGGCGACCGCGCGGACCGTGCCGTCCCCGCCCACGGCGACGACGACGTCCGCGCCCTGCGCGAGCGCCGCGCGGGTCTGCCCGACGCCCGGGTCCTCGACCGTCGTCTGGAACCACAGCGGGTCGGGCAGGGCGGCGTCCGCGAAGGCCGCGCGCACGACCGCCTCCAGCCCGGCGACGTCGGGCTTCGACGGGTTCGCGACGAACGCGACGAGCTCGCGCGGGTCGTCCTCGACCGCGGGCTCCTCGACGGGCGGCGCGTCGCCGTGCGCGCGGCGCTGCCGGGTCTGCTGCGCGCGCAGGCCCAGCGCGACGACGAGTGCCACCACCGCGACGGCGAGCGCCGCGATCGCGAGCCAGAGCGTCCAGGACATGGCGACACCGTAGCGGGGTGGGCGCGGGAACGGTCCGCGACCGGGGGCCGCCCGGTTCGTTAGGCTGCTGGCGTGATCGACCTCCGCCTCCTGCGCGACAACCCCGACATCGTCCGTGCCAGCCAGGTCACCCGTGGTGACGACCCCGCGCTGGTGGACGCCGCCCTCGACGCCGACGCCCGTCACCGCGCCGCGCTGAGCGAGTTCGAGAGCCTGCGCGCCGAGCAGAAGTCCCTCGGCAAGCAGGTCGCCCAGGCGCAGGGGGAGGAGAAGCAGGAGCTGCTCGCGCGCACCAAGCAGCTCGCGGCCGACGTCAAGGCGCGCCAGGCCGACGCGGACGCCGCGGCGGAGGAGCTGCGCGGGCTGCTCTACCGCATCTCGAACGTCGTCGCGGGCGCTCCCGCGGGCGGCGAGGACGACTACGTCGTGCTGCGCGAGGAGGGGACGATCCGCGACTTCGCCGCGGAGGGCTTCACGCCGCGCGACCACCTCGACCTCGGCGAGGGCCTGCGCGCGATCGACACCGAGCGCGGCGCGAAGGTCTCGGGCGCGCGGTTCTACTACCTCACGGGCGTGGGCGCGCGCCTCGAGCTCGCGCTGCTCAACGCCGCGATGGACACCGCGGTCGCGGCCGGGTTCACGCCCGTCATCACGCCGACGCTCGTGCGGCCCGAGGTGATGCAGGGCACCGGGTTCCTCGGCGCCCACGCGGACGAGATCTACCGCCTCGAGAAGGACGACCTCTACCTCGTCGGCACGAGCGAGGTGGCGCTCGCGGGCTACCACGCGAACGAGATCGTCGACCTCTCGGCCGGGCCGCTGCGCTACGCCGGGTGGAGCGCGTGCTACCGCCGCGAGGCCGGCTCGCACGGCAAGGACGTGCGCGGCATCATCCGCGTGCACCAGTTCCACAAGGTCGAGATGTTCTCCTACTGCGACCCGGCCGACGCCGAGGCGGAGCACCAGCGCCTGCTCGGCTGGGAGGAGCAGATGCTGCGCCTCGTCGACCTGCCGTACCGCGTCATCGACACCGCGGCGGGCGACCTCGGGTCGAGCGCCGCGCGCAAGTTCGACTGCGAGGCGTGGCTGCCCACGCAGCAGCGCTACCTCGAGCTCACGTCGACGTCGAACTGCACCACGTTCCAGGCGCGCCGCCTCAACGTGCGCGAGCGCGTCGAGGTCGACGGCAAGAGCGAGACGCGCACCGTCGCGACGCTCAACGGCACGCTCGGCACGACGCGCTGGATCGTCGCGATCCTCGAGAACCACCAGCAGGCCGACGGATCGGTCCGCGTGCCGGAGGGGCTGCGCCCGTACCTCGGCGGCCTCGAGGTCCTCGAGCCGGTGGTGGCGTGACGGGTCCCCTCGTCCCGGACGACGCGTCCGGGCCGCTGCTCGTCGCGCTCGACATCGACGGCACCCTCATGTCGTACGACCAGGAGCTGTCGGACGACGTGCGCGACGCCGTCGCCGACCTGCGCGCGGCCGGGCACCACGTGGTGCTCGCGTCGGGGCGCTCGCTCATCGCGATGACGCCCGTCGCGGAGATCCTGGGGATCGACCGCGGCTGGGTCGTCGCGTCCAACGGCGCGGTGACCGCGCGGCTCGACCCGGACGAGCCCGACGGGTACGTCCTCGAGGACGTCGTCACGTTCGACCCGGGGCCGGCCCTGCGGCTCCTGCGCGAGCACCTGCCCGACGCGCGGTACGCCGTCGAGGACGTCGGCGTCGGTTTCCGCATGAACGAGCTCTTCCCCGACGGCGAGCTCGACGGCGTGCACCGCGTCGTCGAGTTCGACGAGCTGTGGTCGGGCGAGGTCACGCGCGTGATCGTGCGGGCGCCGGGGTCGACGAGCGAGCAGTTCCACGAGCTCGTCGAGCGCCTCGGCCTGGACGACGTCACGTACGCCGTCGGCTGGACGGCGTGGATGGACATCGCGCCCCTCGGCGTCACGAAGGCGACCGGCCTGGAGCTCGTGCGCCGCACCCTGCACGTCCAGCCGCACCGCACCGTCGCGGTCGGCGACGGCCGCAACGACGTCGACATGCTCCGCTGGGCGGCGCACGGCGTCGCGATGGGCCACGCGGACGCCGTCGTGCAGGCCGCCGCCGACGAGGTCACCGGCTCGATCGAGGACGACGGCGCGGCCCACCTCCTGCGCAGCCTCCTGCCCTGACCGCGAGGTAGAACAGCAGGGCGCCGAGATAGAGCTCGCGGGGTTCTACGTCGCGACCTGCGGTTCTACCTCGGCGGGATGGGTAGCGTCTTCGCGACGTCGTTCGTCCCCGAGCGTGCGGCTTTCGACGCGTCGTTCGCGACGCTCCTCGCGGACGACGACGCGCTGCTCCTCGTCGCCGAGGCGGGGGACGTTTCTTCCGGGGTACCGGGGGTCTACCTCGCGGGGGTGGTCAGTCGCGGGGCTCGCGCGCGGTGAGGACGACCGGGCCGTCGGGCGTGATCGCGACCGTGTGCTCGCTGTGGGCGCCGCGCGAGCCGTCGGCCGAGCGCAGGGTCCAGCCGTCGGGGTCGGTGTAGATCTCGTCCGTGGTCTCGAGGAACCACGGCTCGATCGCGATGACGAGGCCCGGCTTGAGGGGGAACCCGCGCTTGCGACGGCCGTCGTTGGGGATGTGGGGCTCGCCGTGCATCGTGCGGCCCACGCCGTGCCCGCCGAAGTCGGTGTTCACCGAGTAGCCCGCGGCGTGCGCGACGTCGGCGATGGCGGCAGAGATGTCGCCGACCTTCTTGCCCGGCTGCGCGGCCGCGATGCCGGCCTCGAGCGCGCGCTCGGTCGTCTGGATGAGCTTCGCGTCGGCCTCGCCGAGCGCCCCGGCGCGCGGCGTCCCGACGACGAACGACAGCGCCGAGTCCGCGACCCACCCGTCGACGGACGCGGCGAAGTCGATGCTCAGCAGGTCGCCGTCGCGCAGCGCGTAGTCGTGGGGGAGGCCGTGCAGCACGGCGTCGTTGACGGACGTGCAGATCACCTTGCCGAACGGGCTCGCCCCGAACGACGGGTGGTAGTCGATGTAGCACGACTCGGCCCCGCGGTCGCGGATCATCTTGTGCGCGACCTCGTCGAGCTCGAGCAGGTTCGTCCCGACCTTGGTGGCGGCGCGCACCGTGGTGAGGACGTCGGCGACGAACCGTCCCGCGGGTCGCATCTGGTCGATCTCCCGCGGGGTCCTCAGCTCGATCATCGTGGTCCTTCCGGTTCGCAGGTGGGTGCCCGACGGCGGCGCGACCGGCTCGCACGGGTGCAGCGAGGTGCATGGACGTGCCGAACGGTGCCGCGGGGACGGGCCTCCCCACGATATCGGTCTCCGTCCCACCCACGCGGCCCGGGCGCGATTCGGGGAGGGCAAGCGCTTGCATCGATCTGCTCACGATGCGGCACGGCGCCTCGCCACGTGGCCTCCGGGCGTGGCAGCATCACCCGTCGTGGCAGGTATCGACGACGTCGCCCAGGCCGCCGGGGTGTCCACGGCGACCGTCTCGCGCGCCCTGCGCGGCCTGCCCAACGTGTCGGAGGCGACGCGCCTGCGGGTGCTCGCGGAGGCGGCCCGGCTCGGGTACGTGCCCACGCCGTCGGCGTCGTCGCTGGCCACCGGGCGCACCCGCACCATCGGCGTGCTCACCCCGTGGGTCAACCGCTGGTTCTTCGCCAACGTCATCGAGGGCGCCGAGCGTGCGCTCCGCGACCTCGGCTACGACGTCCTGCTGTACACGTTCGACGTCCGCCGGACGTCGGCCCGCCGCCGGGTCGACCCGAGCGTGCTGCGCCACCGCGTGGACGGGACGCTCGTCGTCGGGCTGCCGCTCGACGACGACGAGGTGCGCTCGCTCGTCGGGCTCGCCCGGCCGCTCGCGTTCGTCGGGTCGGGGCCGGCCGACCAGGTGACGGTCCGGCTCGACGACGTCGCGACCGGCCGGGCCGCGACGCGCCACCTGCTCGACCTGGGGCACCGGGTCATCGGCCACGTGACCGGGGTGCCCGACCTCGTGTCGTCGTGGTCGCCGCCGGTCGAGCGGGCCCGGGGCTACGTGCGCGCCCTGGAGGAGGCGGGGATCGTCGTCGAGCCGGACCTCGAGGTGAACGGCGACTTCGACGTCGCGGGAGGGCGCGAGTCCACGGCGGAGCTCCTGCGCCGCCGGCCGGACGTGACCGCCGTCTTCGCGGCGTCGGACGAGATGGCCATGGGGGCCATCCTCGCGGCGCGGGACCTGGGGCTGCGCGTCCCGGACGACCTGTCGGTCGTCGGGGTGGACGGCCACGACCTCGGGGAGCTCGTCGGGCTGACGACGATCGCCCAGGACGCCTACCAGCAGGGGTTCGACGCGGCGCTCCTCCTGCTCGAGATGATCAACGGCGCCCCGGTGCCGGAGAGCCTCACCTATCCGACCGAGCTGGTGCGCCGCGGGTCGACGGCGCCGCCGGGCGCCGGAGCCTGAGGCCCCGAGCCGCGCCTCGCCGCGCGCTCGACGACGCCGCGTGGGAGCGTGGCCAGGAGGGGAGGGGTGAGAGAGCGCGCACCCGGCGCACGTGACGGAATCGTTACGCAAACTCGCCTCTCCTGTGCTTGCGGCAGCGCGATGCAACCGCTTGCATGGTGCCTAGGGCGAGAGCGCACCCGCGCTCGCGACGTCGCGATGCGCCCGGTCCTCACCGGACCGGGGTGACGGCGTCCGTACCCACGACGAGGTGGAGGCTGACATGACCAGGACCACGAGGACCAGCGCGGCGCGTCGTCGCACGCTGGTGGTCGCCGCCGGCGGCGCGAGCCTCGCGCTCGTGCTCGCGGCGTGCAGCGGCGGTGGCGGCGGCGGAGGTGACGACGAGTCGCCGAGCGCCGAGGTGGACTGCGCCGACTACGAGCAGTACGGGGACCTCTCCGGCAAGACGGTGACGGTGTACTCGACGATCGTCGACACCGAGGCGGAGCAGCAGCAGGCGTCGTACGAGCCGTTCGAGGAGTGCACGGGCGCCACGATCGAGTACGAGGGCTCCAAGGAGTTCGAGGCGCAGCTCCCCGTCCGCATCCAGTCCGGCAGCGCGCCGGACATCGCATACCTGCCGCAGCCCGGCCTGCTGCGCCGCATCGTCGCCGACTTCCCCGACGCGATCCAGCCCGTCGGGGAGGCGGCGTCCGCGAACGTCGACCAGTACTACACCGAGTCCTGGAAGGACTACGGCACCGTCGACGGGACGCTGTACGCGACGCCGCTCGGCGCCAACGTCAAGTCGTTCGTCTGGTACTCGCCGTCCATGTTCGAGGAGGCGGGCTACGAGGTCCCGACGACGTGGGACGAGCTCATGGAGCTCTCCGACCAGATCGTCGCGGACAACCCCGGCGGCGACGTCAAGCCGTGGTGCGCGGGCATCGCGTCCGGCGAGGCGACCGGCTGGCCGGCCACCGACTGGATGGAGGACGTCGTCCTGCGCACGGCGGGCCCCGAGGTCTACGACCAGTGGGTCAACCACGAGATCCCGTTCAACGACCCGCAGATCGCCACGGCGCTGGCCACGGTCGGCGACGTGCTGAAGAACGAGGAGTTCGTCAACGGCGGCCTCGGCGACGTGAGCACCATCGCGACGACCGAGTTCACCGAGGGCGGCTACCCGATCATCGACGGGCTGTGCTACATGCACCGCCAGGCGACGTTCTACCAGGCCAACTGGACGACCCTCGACCCCGACCTGGTGGTCGCGCCCGACGGTGACGTCTGGGCCTTCTACCTCCCGGGCGAGACCGCGGAGGACAAGCCGCTGCTCGGTGGCGGCGAGTTCGTCGCCGCGTTCAACGACCGTCCCGAGGTCCAGGCGTTCCACGCGTACCTGTCGAGCCCCGAGTGGTCCAACGCCAAGGCGAGCGTGACCCCGCAGGGCTGGATCAGCGCCAACAACGGCCTCGACCCGGAGCTGCTCCAGTCGCCGATGGACCAGCAGGCGTACGAGCTGCTCACGGACGACAGCTACACGTTCCGCTTCGACGGCTCGGACATGATGCCCGCCGCCGTCGGTGCCGGCTCGTTCTGGACCGAGATGACGGAGTGGATCGCGAGCGACAAGTCCGACGAGGCCGTCCTCGACGCCATCGAGGCGTCCTGGCCGACGTCCTGACCCGCGGGCGACCCGGGGCCTGACCGCGCGGCACGCGCCGCGGGCCGGGCTCCGGGTCCACGCGTCGACCCCGGGGGCGGGTCGTCCGGGGGGCCGATCCCCGGACGACCCGTCCCCGGGCCGTCCCGCCGCACACCACGTCGTCGTCCGGCCCGCCGCCGGCCACCTCAGGAGCTCTCACATGGACTGGTTGCTCGAACCCGCCGGGACGGGGGGCAAGCTCGCGGTGATGCTCGTCGCGATCCTGCTCTTCGTCGTCGTCATGGGCCTGATCCTCTTCCTCGTCGACCGGCCGCGGCGCGTGCCGGGCTGGGTCGTCGCGCTCGCGTTCGCCGGGCCCGCGGTCGTCATGCTCGCGTTCGGCCTGCTCTACCCGGGCCTGCGCACGATCCGGGACTCGTTCTACAACCGCACGGGCTCCGCGTTCGTCGGGCTCGACAACTACGTCACCGCGTTCACGCGCGACGAGTTCCAGATCGTCCTGCGCAACACCGCGATCTGGGTCATCGTCGTCCCGCTCGTCTCGACCTTCCTCGGCCTCGTCTACGCGGTGGTGGTCGACAGGTCCCGCTTCGAGAAGTTCGCCAAGACGCTGATCTTCCTGCCCATGGCGATCTCCATGGTCGGTGCGGGCATCATCTGGAAGTTCATGTACGAGTACAAGCCGGCGAGCCAGCCGCAGATCGGCCTCTTCAACCAGGTCCTCGTCTGGCTCGGGCTCGAGCCGCAGCAGTTCCTGCTCAGCGCGCCGGCCAACACGTTCTTCCTCATCCTCGTGATGATCTGGATCCAGGCCGGGTTCGCGATGACGATCCTCGCCGCCGCGATCCGCGCCATCCCGGACGACATCGTCGAGGCTGCCCGGCTCGACGGCGTCGGCGGCATGCGGATGTTCCGCTACATCACCGTGCCGAGCATCCGCCCCGCGCTCGTGGTCGTCCTCACGACGATCGCGATCGGCACGCTCAAGGTCTTCGACATCGTCCGCACCATGACCGGCGGCCGCTTCGAGACGTCGGTCGTCGCCAACGAGTTCTACACGCAGGCGCTGCGGCAGGGGGAGCAGGGGCTCGGCGCCGCGCTCGCGGTCATCCTGTTCGTCCTGGTCATCCCGATCATCGTGTACAACGTGCGGCAGCTGAAGCAGGCGGAGGAGATCCGATGAGCACCCCACTGTCCGCCTCCGTCCCGGACGCCCCGCTCGTCGACGAGACCGCCGAGGAGGGCAGCGGCAAGGGCATCGTCGCGGGCCTCGACGAGCGCGCGGGCAAGGTGCGCCGCAAGGTCTCGTCCCGGCCGGCGTCGATCATCGCGATCGTCCTCGCCGTCCTGTGGACCATCCCGACGTTCGGGCTCCTCGTCACGTCGTTCCGCCCGCCGCGCGAGATCCGGCGGTCGGGCTGGTGGGAGGCGTTCGCCAACCCCGAGTTCACGCTCGACAACTACACCGACGCGCTGTTCGGCGGGTCGACGAGCTTCGCGACGTACTTCATCAACTCCCTGGTCATCACGCTGCCCGCGGTGATCATCCCCATCACGCTCGCGTCGCTGGCCGCGTACGCGTTCGCCTGGGTGGACTTCAAGGGCCGCAACCTGCTGTTCGTCGCGGTGTTCGCGCTGCAGATCGTGCCGATCCAGGTCACGCTCGTCCCGCTCCTCACCCAGTACGTGGACTGGGGGATCGACGGGTCGTTCTGGCCCGTGTGGCTGTCGCACTCGATCTTCGCCCTGCCCCTCGCGATCTTCCTCCTGCACAACTTCATGAAGGACATCCCGCGCGAGCTCGTCGAGGCCGCCCGCGTGGACGGCGCCGGGCACGTGAAGATCTTCTTCCAGGTGCTCATGCCGCTGCTCGTGCCCGCCATCGCGGCGTTCGGGATCTTCCAGTTCCTCTGGGTCTGGAACGACCTGCTCGTCGCCCTCACGTTCGCGTCCGGCCAGGACACCGCGCCCATCACGGTGCGCCTCGCCGAGCTGTCCGGCTCGCGCGGGGCGAGCTGGCACCTGCTCCCGGCGGGCGCGTTCATCTCGATGGTCGTCCCCGTCATCGTGTTCCTCGCGCTGCAGCGGTACTTCGTGCGCGGTCTCCTCGCCGGGTCGGTCAAGGGCTGACGCCCGCCTCCCCGCGCAGGCGTCTGCGGCCCGTCCCGTGCATGGGACGGGCCGCAGCCGTGTGCTCGGCCGGCGCCGTCCCGTGCCGCGCGGGCGCCTAGAGTCGTCGCGTGCCTCGCCACCCCGCCGCCGCCCTCGACAAGGTCCCGGTCCCGGCGCTGTTCGTCGTCTCGGGGCTGACGCAGTACCTGGGCGCGGCGATCGCCGTTGGGCTGTTCGCCGTGGCCGGAGCGATCGAGATCGGGTGGCTGCGCATCGCGGCGTCCGCGCTGCTGCTGCTCGCATGGCGTCGGCCGTGGCGGCACCGGTGGACCCGGCACGACCTCGCGTGGGTCGCCGTGTTCGGCGTCGCCCTCGCCGCGATGAACCTCGCGTTCTACGTCGCGATCGACCACCTGCCGCTGGGGACGGCCGTCGCCATCGAGTTCCTCGGCCCCGTCGCGGTCGCCGCGGTCACGGGCAGCGGGTGGCGCGAGCGGGGCGCGATCGCGGTCGCGGCGGCGGGGGTCGTGCTGCTCGCCGGGGTGACGATCGAGTCGGACCTCCCGCGCGCGGATGCCGTGCTCGGGCTCACCGCGATCGGGGTCGCGGCCGCGTGCTGGGCGGCGTACATCCTGCTGGGACGGCGGGTCGCCGTCTCCGGGTCGGGGGTGACGTCGCTCGCCGTCGCGATGACCGTGGGCGCGGTCGTGTTCGCGCCCTTCCTCGCGCGCGACGCCCTGCCGGTCCTCGGCGACTGGCGGCACGTCGCGGCCGTCGCGGGGATCGCGCTCTTCTCGTCCGTCGTCCCGTACGCGCTCGAGCAGGTCATCCTGCGCCGCGTGAGCGCGGCGACGTTCTCGGTGCTCCTCGCGCTGCTCCCGGCGTCCGCCGCGGTCGTGGGCGCCGTCGTGCTGCGGCAGGTCCCCACGGTCCCCGAGCTCGTCGGCCTCGTCCTCGTGTCCGGGGCCATCGCCATGACCGCGGCGCGACCGGGCGGGCGCGCGGGCGGGACGCCGCCCGGGGACGACGTCCCGCTCGACCCGCCGCCCGCCTGACGAGCGACCGCGCGCCACCGGTCCGGGCGCGTCCGCCCGGGACCGGCGAGGCCGAGCAGGGCCGTCAGAGGTACTGGCCCGGAGACGGCCGCCCGTCGTGCTCGTCGGGACGCCCGCCGGGATGTCCCGGAGCGGCGCCGGGGCCACCGGGGCCCATCGGGGGCAGCGAGCCGGGAGGCAGTGCGCGCCGGATCTGCGAGAGCTGCGCCTGCGCAGCCATCTGCTGGGCGACGAGCGCCGTCTGGATGCCGTGGAACAGGCCCTCGAGCCAGCCGACCAGCTGCGCCTGCGCGACGCGGAGCTCCGCGTCGGTCGGGACGGTGTCGTCCGAGAACGGCAGCGTGATCCGGTGCAGCTCCGCCACCAGGTCGGGGGAGAGGCCCTCCTCGAGCTCGGTGAGCGAGCGCTCGTGGATCTCGGCGAGGCGCGACCGCGCCGCCTCGTCGAGCGGGGCGTCCCGGACCTCGTCGAGGAGCTTCTTGATCATGCCGCCGATGCGCATCACCTTGGCGGGCTCCTCGATGACCGTCGCCGGGTTGCGGTCGGGGTCGGTGGAGTCGTCGCTCTCGACGACGCTCACCCCCGTCCCGTCCGGCATCACGACCGTGGCCCGGGCGGGCTCGTCGGCGTCGTCGGCGGCGTCCTGCGCACCGTTCGCGGGTTCGGGGGCCGTGGGGTCGTCGGGGCGGGGGTCGCGCGGTTCGTCAGCCATGGGTCCAGTCTGGCGCGCGGCGCCCACGCGCGCACCGAGGCGCGGGATCTCCAGCC
This sequence comes from Cellulosimicrobium sp. CpK407, assembly GCF_051844275.1. NCBI lineage: Bacteria > Bacillati > Actinomycetota > Actinomycetes > Micrococcales > Promicromonosporaceae > Cellulosimicrobium > Cellulosimicrobium sp. CpK407. Next base: position 7,203 of record NZ_JBGNYC010000026.1, on the reverse strand, counting down.
GTCGTCGGCCGTCGCCCGTGGTCAGGGCACGAGGAGCACCTTGCCGAAGACGTCGCCCGAGTCGAGCAGCTCGTGCGCCCGCGCGGCCTCCTCGAGCGGGAGGCGCGCGTGCACCACGGGGCGGACGCGGCCGTCCTCCACCATCGGCCAGACGTGCGTGAGGACCTCGTGCACGATCCGCGCCTTCTCGGCCGGAGGCCGCGCCCGGAGCGTCGTCCCGGCCACCGTGGCGCGCCGGGCGAGGAGGAGGCCCAGGTCGAGCTCCGCGCGTCGGCCCTTCTGCATGCCGATGACGACCAGTCGCCCGCCCGTGGCGAGGACCTCGAGGTTGCGCGGCAGGTACGCCGCGCCGACGACGTCGAGCACGACGTCCGCGCCGCGCCCGCCGGAGGCGTCGCGCACCGCGGCGACGAAGTCCTCCTCGCGGTGGTCGACGGCGAGGCTCGCCCCGAGCGCGAGGCACCGGTCGGCCCGGTCGCGCCCGCCGGCCGTGACGGCGACGCGGGCGCCGAGCGCGGCACCCACCTGCACGGCGACCGTCCCGACGCCGCCCGACCCGCCGTGCACGAGCAGCCACTCGTCCGCGCCGAGGCGGCCCACGTCGACGACGTTGCTCCACACCGTGCACGCGGCCTCGGGGAGCGCGGCGGCGTCCACGAGGTCCACGCCGTCGGGGACGGGGAGCACCTGCGTCGACCGGACGCGCACCTGCTCGGCGTAGCCACCGCCGTCGAGCAGCGCGACCACGCGATCTCCCACGGACCACCCCGTGACGGACTCGCCGACGGCCGCGACCGTGCCCGAGACCTCGAGGCCGGGCCAGTCCGGCGCGCCGGGGGGAGGTGGGTAGGATCCGGCGCGTTGTAGCAGGTCAGCACGGTTCACGCCAGCGGAAGCGACGTGGACCACGAGCTCGTCCGGCCCGGGGGTCTGGTCAGGGAGCGCGGAAACCGTTAGTTTCTCAGGGCCACCGGGGGCCGATATCGTGACGCCTCGCACATCGCCGAGACTACGCGGACGGCCCGGGAGGCGCCGGTTCGCCGACGGGGCACCGCGGGCGCGGGACGAAAGTTCACGCTCCTCGCGGATTAGGTGTCCGGGGGATGTGCACCGATAGTTAGTACGCACGACCGGGGAGCGGAGCCCGGGAGGCGCCGCTGCCACGCGCGCCGACCGCGCCGCCGAACGGGTGGACCAGGGTGATGGAGGCAGGTTCGTATGCTCCGCAGGTTGAGCGTTCGCGGGAAGATCCTTGCGGCCCTCGCGGTGCCCGTCCTCGTCCTCTTCGCCGCCGCCGCGATCATCTCGGCGCAGGCCATCGGGTCGGCGCGCGACGCCAGCCAGACGAGCGCGCTCGTCGCGGCGCTCGCGGCACAGGACGCGGCGGGGACCGAGATCGCGGCCGAGCGCACGTACTCGTTCCTGGACGCGAACGAAGGCTCCGAGGAAGCCGCGGCGCAGATGATGGCGCAGCGCGAGAAGACGGACAAGGCGCTCGACGCGCGCGACCGCGCGTACGAGAAGCTCGACACGTCCGCGCTCGACCCGCGGGTGCGCAAGGCGGTCTCCGACACGATCGCGGACAGGGCCGACCTCCTGGCGATCCGTCAGGGCATCGACAGGTCCTCCATCGGCCAGCTCGCGCGCAACTCGCAGTACAACGCGCTCATCGACGATGCGCTCGAGGTGCCGCGGACGCTCGCGGACACGGCCCCGGACCGCGAGCTCGCGCAGTACCTCGACGCGTACGTCCTCCTCGACGAGCTCCTCGCCCAGCAGGCGCTCGAGCAGCCGCTCGCCGGCGCGGTCCTCGCCGCGGCCCAGCAGGGCGTCGACAGCACCGAGACGAACCAGCAGGCCGCGGTCCTGGTGACCAACGGCGACGCCCTCACGGCGCGCACGGCCACGGCCGTCCGACGGCTCCCGGGCGACTTCCTGCTGGAGCCGCCGAGCGCCACGTACAACCAGATCCGGCAGAACCTCGCCGGCTCCCGACCCAAGTCGACGCCCCCCAGCCAGGCCGCGCAGTGGCCGACGCTGTCGCAGGCGGACCGCGACCAGACGAGCCCGGTGCGTGACGACGTCCGTACCGCCACCGCGGAGAAGGCGTCCGACCTCGCAGGTGCGGCGACGACCCGCGCGGTCGTCACGATCCTCGCGACCCTCGCGGCCGTCATCGCCTCGATCCTCGTCGCGGGCTTCATCGCCCGTGCGATCGTCAACCCGCTGCGGCGCCTCACCGACGCGGCCGAGGACGTGCGTGACCAGCTGCCCCGCCTCGTCGAGCAGGTCGCCGTTCCGGGGCAGGGCCCCGGCATCGACCTGGCGCCGATCACGGTGGAGTCCACGGACGAGGTCGGCCAGCTCGCGACCGCGTTCAACGACGTCAACCAGACGACCATCAAGGTCGCGCGCGAGCAGGCCGCTCTCCGTGGCTCGATCGCGGAGATGTTCGTCAACGTCGCGCGCCGGGACCAGGTGCTTCTCAACCGACAGCTCGCGTTCCTCGACGACCTCGAGCGCTCCGAGGAGGACGCGGGCACGCTGTCCAACCTCTTCCGCCTCGACCACCTCGCGACGCGTATGCGCCGCAACGCGGAGTCCCTCCTCGTCCTCGCGGGCATCGACTCGGGTCGCCGCGTGCGCCAGCCCATGCCGGCCTCGGACGTCATCCGTACGGCGTCGTCCGAGATCGAGCTGTACGACCGCGTCCGCCTGAACCTGGTCGTCGACCCGCTCATGCTCGGGCACAACGCGCTCAACGCCGCGCACCTGCTCGCCGAGCTCCTCGAGAACGCGACGATGTTCTCGGAGCCGCACACCCCCGTCGAGGTCACGACCGGCCGGGACGAGCACTTCGTCTACGTGACGGTCCGCGACCACGGCCTCGGGATGACGCCGGACGAGATCGCGGAGGCGAACCGCAAGGTCGCGACGCACGCGGCGTCCGACGTCGTCGGCGCGCAGCGCCTGGGCCTCTTCGTCGTCGGTCGTCTCTCCGACCGCCTCGGCGCGAAGGTCCGGTTCAGCACGAGCGGCGAGGACCAGGGGACCGAGGTCGTCGTGTCGTTCCCGGCCGCCCTCTTCGTCCCCGACTCGAACGTGCCGCTCCCGCAGCCGACGGACCCCCTGGAGACGAGCACGCAGGCCGCCGCCCAGCAGCTCGCCGGCACGGGGGTACTCCCGGCGCTCCCCGCCGCCGAGGTCGCGGCCCCGGCCGCGCCGTCCGTCCCCGCACCCGCGGCGACGGCGTCGTTCCCGACCGTTGAGCCCGAGGCGCCCGTCGCGGTGCCCGTCGACCTCGACGCGCTCACGGACGGCACCACGCAGACCGGCATGCCCCGCCGTCGTTCGCGCACGGTCGACCCCGCCGCCGCGGCACCGAGCGCGTCCTTCGCGTCGGGTCCCCAGACCGGCGCGATCGTCCTCCCGCCGCTGGCCACGCCGGCGCTCCCGGAGCAGCTCCCGGCGGCGGACGAGGCATGGACCCCGCCCGCGGAGGTCGCCGACGCCGGCGCTGCCCTCCCGAGCCGGTCGCGCCCGGCCGCGACCCCCGTGGAGCCGGTCTCGGCCGAGATCCCGGTCCTCGACGTGAGCACGCGCAGCGCGCTCTTCTCGAGCTTCCGCCCGGTCGGCGACCGTCCGGCCACCGAGAACCCGGTGGAGCTGCCCGTCGCCCCGGACGTCACGGCGACGGACATCCCGCTCGTCGCCGAGGCCCCGGCCGACACCCCGGTCCAGCAGGACGTGTGGACGCCGCAGGACCCCGCCGTCGCGCCGGTCCAGGACACGTGGGCCCCTGCGCAGGCCTGGGCGCCCGAGCAGCCCGCCGAGCAGGCGTGGACGCCCGGGCCTGCCGCCGACGCCTGGGCACCCGAGCAGCCCGCCGAGCAGGCGTGGACGGCTGAGCCGGCTGCCGACGCGTGGGCGCCGTCGTCCGTGGCCGACGCGCCGCTCGACGCGACGCGTGTCGTGCCGGCGGTCCCGGCCGAGCCCGTCGACGACGCGACCGTCGCGCGCGTCCCGCTGGTCCAGCGCACCCCGGCGGCCCCCGAGCCGGCCGTGGCCCCCGCGCCGGCGGCGACCCCGGTCGAGGCGGAGCTCCCGACCGACGTCCCGGTCGTGGCGACCGGCGGCGAGGCCGCGGTGGCGGAGGACATCCCTGCGGAGCTCACCTTCGAGGCGCTTCCCCGCTTCGAGGAGCTCATGGCCGACCTGCCGACGCGGCGGTCGCTGCGGGAGAGCCAGGCGCGCAAGCGCGGGCTCTTCGGTCGGCGTCCCCGGACGACGGCGACGCCGTCGGCGCGGCCGGCCGGACCGTCCCCGGAGGCCCTGGCCTCGCGCCCGGTGGGAGCACCCGGGGCTCCCGCTCGGACGCCGGCCCCTGCTGCCCCGGCGTCCGCGCCCGCCGTCGCGGCAGCCCCGGTCGCCGCTCCTCCGGTCGCCGCGCCCGCCGCTCCGCCGCAGGAGGCCCAGGCCCCCGCGCGGTCGTCGGCGTTCGCCCCGCGAGCCGGTCAGCCCGCAGGAGCCGCGAACGCGTCGTCGTTCGCCCCGGAGGCGCCCGTCGCCCCGGTGCAGGAGACGCGCGCGCTCGACCCGGTCCAGGACGCGCCGCCGGCCGGTTCCGGCTACGCGGCGCCGGAGCCGTCGGCCGCTGCCCCCGACCCTGCGCCGAGCCCGGCTGCGACGGGGTACGGGCCGCCTACCCCGCTCGTCCGGCGACAGGTGGGCGACGCGATCGAGCCGCTGGAGCCCGGGTACATCGCCGACTCGGTCGAGGCGCGGTCGGACTGGATGGCGTCCGCGGTGCTGTACGAGGAGATGTCCACCCTGCTGCAGGGCAGCACCGACTTCCAGGAAGCGACCTTGGCGGACCCGAACGACGGCATCTACCAGCCCCTCCAGGTCGACGGCACGACGGCGTCGGGCCTGACCCGACGCTCGCGCGGCGAAGAGCGGGAGGGCTACGTCGACCGCTTCACGGCCCGCATCGACCGTGACCCGGAGCAGCTCCGGGCCCGTCTGTCGGCGTTCCAGTCGGCCACGGCCCGTGGCCGTGTCGAGGGCCAGGACGAGACGAGTTCGACCTGGACCCCCCAGGCCATGGATTATGTCCCTGATTCAGCGCCGCAGGCGCGGTGACGACATGCCGTCTGCGGCAACTGACGAGGAGGAAGAGTGAACGCGCTCAGCACCGAGGCAACCAACTTCGGGTGGCTGCTCGACAACTTCGTGCGGACGGTCCCGGGCAGCCGGCACACGCTCGTGGTGTCGGCGGACGGCCTGCTCATGGCGATGTCGGACCAGCTCGACCGCACGAGCGGCGACCAGCTCGCGGCGATCGTCTCCGGCATGTCGAGCCTGACCCGCGGGGCGGCCCGGCAGCTCAACGGAGGGAACGTCCGCCAGGCCATCATCGAGATGGACAACGGGTTCCTGTTCCTGATGAACGTCTCGAACGGGTCCGTCCTGGGCGTCGTGGCGGAGGCGAACTGCGACATCGGCCTCATCGGCTACGAGATGGCGCTCCTGGTCTCCCGCACCGAGGCGACACTGACGCCGCAGCTCATCTCGGAGATGCGGGGTAGCCTTCCCGTCGACGGCGCGACGCGAGCCCCGGTGGGATGAGGACTGATCGATGACGAACGTACCTTTCGGCAGCATGGGAGCACACGACGGGTACGAGGCGGCCACGGTCCGCCCGTACGCGGTCACGGGCGGTCGTGTGCGCTCCGCCACGTCCGACCTCCCGCTCGAGGCGCTCGTCGAGGTCATGCCGGGCGCCGTGAACAGCTTCGGGCTCCCGCCCGAGAAGCGCTCGATCCTCCAGCACGCCGCGCACACGTACGTCTCGATCGCCGAGCTCTCCGCGCTCCTGCGCCTGCCGCTCGGCGTGACGAAGGTGCTCGTCGCGGACCTGCAGGAGGACAACTACATCACCGTCCACACGTCGACCCCGCTCAACGTCCACACGGGTCACGGCAGCAACCACTCGGGTCTGTCCCTGAGCGTCTTGGAGAGTGTTCTCAATGGCATTTCCACCCTCTGACGGCTCGGGCAGCGCGCCGCAGGCCGGGCAGCCGTCCGGGGTGATCGGGGGTGTGCCCGGTGGCCAGGCGGCCGCCCGTCAGACCGCGTGGGCTCCGGTGAGCGCGCCTGCCGGCGTGCCGACGCAGGCGCCGGCGGCGTCGGCTCCGGCGCGTCCCGTCGCGGCACCGGCACCGGCACCGACGGCGCCGTCGGTCTCGGCCGTCGCCCCGGCGACGCCCGCCGTGGCGCCGGCACCGGTCGCTCAGGCAGCGGCTCAGCCGCGCACCGCGCCGCAGCCCCTCGCCGCCGCGCAGCCCGCGGCGCCGGCCCAGCCCGCCCCGTCCGTCGCCCCGGCGCAGCCCTCCGCGGCGCAGGCTCCCGCGGCAGGCCAGCCGTCGGCAGCAGCGCAGCCCGCCGGTGCCCCGGCAGCGGCGCGGACGGCGCCGACGGTCGTCAAGATCGTGGTCGCGGGCGGGTTCGCCGTCGGCAAGACCACGTTCATCGGGTCGATCTCCGACGTCGAGCCGCTCAACACCGAGGCTGCGATGACGGAGCACTCGGTGGGCGTCGACGACGCGGGCGGCGTGTCCGACCGCAAGACGACGACGACCGTCGCGATGGACTTCGGCCGCGTGTCCCTCCCGGGCAACCTGTGGCTGTACCTGTTCGGCACGCCGGGCCAGGACCGCTTCCTCTTCATGTGGGACGACCTGGTGCGCGGCGCGATCGGTGCCGTCGTGCTCGTGGACACCGACCGCCTCGAGCAGTGCTTCCCGGCGATCGACTACTTCGAGTCACGCAACATCCCGTTCGTCGTCGGCGTGAACTGCTTCGACGGCGTGGCCAAGCACAAGCTCGAGGACGTGCGCGAGGCGCTCCAGATCCCTGCGCACGTGCCGATGCTCTACACGGACGCGCGGTCGCGGGCTGCCACCAAGCAGACGCTCATCGCGCTCGTCCAGCTCGCGATGCGCCAGCTCCGCGGGGCGGCCTGACCTCCGCGGTCCCGGTCCCACCGCCCGACGGCGGGTCGCCCTCCACGGGGCGGCCCGCCGTCGTCGTGCACGGGCCGGGCGTGCCACAATGGCTCGCCGGGAGGGCTGACAGAGCGGCCTAATGTGACGGTCTTGAAAACCGTTGTGCGGCAACGCACCGGGGGTTCGAATCCCTCGC